>JAKSTU010000017.1 GCA_024402435.1 Treponemataceae bacterium | reverse complement strand
CAGAACTCTTTTATTGTCCCTGAAGATTATGCGAATTATTATTTCATATCCGACGGACAGAATTCTGTTTTTGACGGACAAAAAGTAAATGTTGTCGAAACAAAGGTTTATGTACCGTGAAACTGTCTGAATTCTCCGTAAAACACCCGGCTGTCATATCAATGCTTCTGATCGTGCTCATTGCATTCGGTATTTTTTCAGTTTCAACAACAAACGTGGAATTCATGTCAGATATCTCCATGCCTTCTGTAATCGTTGTTTCGGTTTATCCGGGGGCAAACGCAGAAGATGTTGAGCAGGATATCGCGTCTGTCATGGAATCTGATTTCGTAACATTGCCCAATTTCAAATCAATCAGCAGTGTGTCCAAAAACTCGGTTTGTATGGTAACCATTACTTTCCAGGATGGAGCCGACCCATACGACCAGCTGCCAGAAGTCCGCAACAGGATTTCACAACTGATGCCGGATCTTCCGGAAGGTTTGGCAGGCACACCTTCTGCTCTGGTCGGCGGTGCAACAATGCTTCCGATTTTTACTTTTTCAGTTTTGGGCGGTAAAGATACAGGTCGCATAACTGAATACATCAACAAAACTTTGACCCCGAGGATTACTTCCATATCCGGTGTTTCAAGCGTTTCTTTGTCAGGAGGCAAAGAACTGAGAGCGGATGTGAAACTTCATCTTCAGGATTTGAATGCAAAAGGAATTTCCGTTACACAGGTTTATCAGATTCTGAATTATGGGAACGTTAGCCTGCCTTCGGGAAGTGCAACATTTGAACAGTCAAACATTGACATCCGTTACTCAGGTTCATTCAATTCACTTGAAGACATGAAAGCACTGCCGGTAGGTGCAGGCAAAGACAATGTTGTTGTTCATTTGGGAGACATTGCAGATGTAACTCTCTCCTACCCGAAAGAAGAATCTTACATGACAGACGGTGAAAATCCACTGATTCTTGTAAGCGTTTCAAAACGTCTTGACGGTAACACTTTGTCAGTCTGCAACAAAATCAAAAAAGTCCTGGCTCAGGCAGAAAAAGAAACCGACGGTGCATTGCGTTTTGACATTATAAGCGATGACAGCCGCACTGTCGGAGCTTCCTTACGAACTGTTGTTTCATCAGGGATTTCAGGTGTCATTATTGCAATTCTTGTTATTTTTCTTTTCCTAAACAACTGGCGCACAACTTTGATTATCGGAATATCCATTCCATTGTCAATTCTGTTCACCTTTATCGGAATGAAAATTGCAGGAATTACGGTCAACCTTATGAGTCTTTCAGGGCTTGTTGTTGCATTGGGAATGATTGTTGACGGTTCAATCGTTATTCTTGAACAAGTCTACAGGCACTATACAGAACGTTCTCCTGACGGAAAACTATTATATTCAAGAAATCAGGCCATTTTTCTCGGATCAGGTGAAGTTGGCGGAGCAATTTTTGCAAGTACTGCAACGACAGTTGTTGTTTTTCTTCCAATTTCAATGGTGTCAGGAATTGTCGGAATGATTTTGAAAGATGTTTCTTTGACACTGATTTTTTCACTTTGCGCTTCTTTTCTTGTTTCTGTTACCGTTGTTCCTTTCCTGATGAGTTTTATCCTAAAACCGGAATTTTCCGAGAAGAAACAGAAAACAACAAAATTCAACCGTTTAATCGAAAAAATCGAGATTTATTACCGGAAAGCTCTGGTTTGGAGCCTGAAATCCTGGAAGTTTGTTCTTCTTGTTGCCATTCTGATTCTGCTTTTTTCTTTGTTCATTACAGGTGGCCTGGGAATGGCTTTTATTCCTTCCACCGACAACAGTGACTTTTTTATTGCACTTGATATGCCCGTGGGACAGACATTGGATGAAACTGATGCAAAAACACGGCAGGCCTACAGAATCCTTATGGAAAATGTTCCGGAAGTCCAAAGCACCGCAGTTTATACCGGAGTTCAATACGGATCATTGATGTCAAGTTCTACACCAAACGCTTCTTACATGCATGTAGTTCTTGTACCCGTTGCCCAACGAAAGAGAGACATTCATGACATAATTCTTCTGATGCAGACAAAGCTTTCAGAAGGCTTGATTGATTGCGATGTTACAGTTTCCAATGGTGGCTTTGACAAACTGGTCGGCTATGTCTCCGGCGGTGGTGGCTACGGTCTGACTTTGGTCAGTGAAGACATGGATTTGCTTTATGAAACAGCAGTCCGCATCCAAGAGCGGCTTAAAGAGGATCCGGATGTTGTTGTAACTGCTTTGGACACCAATTTCGATTCTGCCACCATGATTATTGACATGTCACAGGACTACATGAGTTCATTGGGCATTACCAGTTATGAAGCCGGTGTTATCTCAAACATTCTTTTCAATGGAATTGACTGCGGCAGGTTCCGCAATGAAGCAGATGACACCCGCTATGCAATCCGGCTTTATTCTGACATAACGGAAAAACCTGTCACAAAAGATACAATCGCTGACATTTCCGTACTTTCCATGGCAGGGACAAAAGTTTCCTTTGCATCTTTGTCAGATATCAACGTAAAAAAAAGTATTTCACAGATAAACCATACGGACCGCCGCAAAACAATCACAGTGTCAGCAACCTTGGTCAGCGAGGATGCGTCATCCGTAAACTCACGTATGAACTCTTATCTTGCGCAGAATCCGCTGCCACAAGGTGTAGAAAGCAAAACCGGCGGTATGATGGAACTTTTGGGCGATTCATTGCCTCCCATGATCCAAGCTTTGGCAATAGCTGTTTTCCTTGTCTACACAGTCATGGTTCTTCAGTTTGAAAAATTCCGCCAGCCACTTCTTGTTATGGCAGCGATTCCTTTTTGTCTTATCGGTGTCATTGCAAGCCTTCTTGTTTTCGGCTCAACAATCAGTATGCTTTCTTTGTTGGGCGTAATTGCCTTGGCGGGTGTAGTTGTAAACAACGGTATCATCCTGATTGACTACATCAATCTTTTGAGAAAGCAAAGAAAAGAAAGGCAAACTCCCGAAAATCAGGAAAACTGGAGAACTTTGGCTGCAGATATTGCAACAGGATCTTCCAGCCGAATAAGGCCGATTTTCATGACAACTCTTACAACAATGCTGGGTGTTGTACCTATGGCAATTGCAAGCGGTGAAGGTGCTGAAATTTATGCTCCATTGGGACAGGCAATTGCAGGCGGTTTGATTACTTCTACAATAATTACATTATTCATCATTCCGATTCTATACTATGTGACTGAGAGAAAAGGGCTTTCCCCTGCACCCGCAAAAACAGTCGGAAATGATTCTTCTAAGAAAAAAACTGAAGCCCGAAAATCTTCTTCAAAAAGACGGGATTCTACAACTTCTGCTTATTCAAGGCCGAAAGTCAACCGGTTTTAATCCGGAATCTGTTATACAGTTTTTATTCGAGGTGAAATATGAAAAGACTGATTTCCTTTTTGTGTATGTTCGCAGCACTTCTGGTTGTTTTTTCCGCAGCAGGATGTTCTGCAGTCTTCAATGGCGGCATAAACGGAACAATTGTTGATTCAGAAAGTACACAAACCCCTAAAGAAGGAATTGCAGGCGTTCAGGTTTATGCCTACACGGACGTAAAACAGCGGGATTCAGATTTCAAAGCTTGGGACGGAAAAAGCACATTCAAGCCAGCTTCGGGTAATTATGCCGCCAGCGGAATAACCAACGGGAACGGGAATTATTCTTTGAGCGGAATCTTTTGGGAAACAAAAGACTCAAAATTCGGAAAAACCGGTGATTATAAACAGATTTATCTTCTTTATTATTCGGAAAAATACGGCCTTGTAAAAAACACTTCACCAGCTTTGGTCATTTCAGACAATTCTGCAAACACCGTTTATGAGGAACTGACAAAGATTTATTCCACAACTGAAATTACTGTAAACCTGAAAAATACTTCTTCAGACAATGCGATCAATATCCCTTTGAATGTGGAAATAACAGTTCCTCAAAAACAAGGCAACAGAGTTTATTCCCAAACAATTACAGGAACCGGCAGAATTTCTGTTTCTTATCCACGATATAAAGATGACGGAACAGACAGTGAACCGAACATTTCAATCAATGTCTGGGACTCTTCTGACAAAGTCCGTTATAAAATGTCTTATTATAAAAATGAATATCCCAACCTGAAAGCTTCTGGAAAAGATTACGCTTTCTTGCCCGCAAGTGAAACTGTTCAAAAAACAATCAAAGGTTCCACATACAACACAACAGTTTATTTAAAACCAACACTAATAAATCTTCCGCCGATAAACGGAAGAATCCTCAATCAATCACCTGCTATTCCCTCAACTCCCCCGACAATTGGTTCACCCGATGACGATAATGTTCTTGTGGAACTTTTGGATGAAAACGGAAACCCATGGGATCAGACAAATCTTACTCAGGTTTATACAAGATCTTCTGGCAACGGTGCAAATTCTTCTATTGTTACTCACGGACTTTTCTCGGATTTGGGCAACGGTCTTACTTTTTACAAAGATGATTATGATGAAAAATCCCTTTCTTTTAATGTCCAAATCAAAGTCAACGGTTCCACCACTCTGCCTGAACAATTCACTGTTGATTGCGGGAAAAACTATTTTGATGCCGGAGTAATTGAATGGCAATGAAAAAAATAAGTCCAATAGTTTTTTCATTGTTTCTTGTTCTCCAGTTGTTTGGGCAAAACAAGATTAATGCAAATGAAACAGAACTGGCTGCTCAAAAAAAATCTTACAACCAAAAACAGCTTCTTGATAATCTTCTGGTTTTCAATTCTGAATTGAACAATGCAAGAGAAGAATACACAAGAAGTCTTCTGGACGTTAAAGATGCAATCGGAGGTTTTACTCCTTCCATTGACCTTACTGTCAGCGGAACCTATATGTTCAAAACACCTCTGGACCGAATTTCATTGAACACGTCGGATTTGTTTTCAAAAGTTCAATGGCCGGCCGGATTTGACATGACTGTTCCGAATCAGAACATTGTTTTGTATGATGGAATGGAACCCACATTATATTCTTTTCAGCTGACAGCAACACAGCCGGTGTTTACCTGGGGAAAACTGACCAACGCCTATAAACTTTACAAAGAAATATCTAATGTCAGAGAGCTTCAGGTCAATACAACTGAAAACCAGCTGACCACAGAGCTTAAAATCCGTCTGACAAGCCTTTACTATCTGAACAAAATAATCGAAAATTTCAAGGAACAGTCCGAACTTGCTTCAAAACTTGTAGAAATGTCAGAAAAAGCGGAGAAAAACGGCACCATCCTGCATTTGGACGTTCTTGAAGCAAAGATTCAGGCCCAACAGCTGACGATTGCACTTCATACTTTGGAAGATCAGTTCGATTCATTGCTTATGGGGCTTAAAAAGCTTACCGGAATTGACAGTTTGGAATGGGATGACATCATGTTTTTTCCGCCGGAAACTGACTTTTATGCCGCAAAAGAATGGGATATTGCAAAACTTGAAGAAACTGCACTAGGTGGGTCAAATCAGAATCTTGCAATATTGGATCATCTTGTGCAGGTTGCGGAATACACCAAAAACATTTCCAATGCTTCAGTTTACTGGAAACCTGATTTTGCATTGCAATTCAGTTTGGGTTACAGCGGCTCCCGTCTGCCCCTTGTGGAAACCGACTGGTACAGAAAAGATGATTATTCTGCTAACATTACATTAGCATTAAAAACAACAATCTGGGACGGCGGAAAAAAAATCAATGACATAAAGCGTTCCAAAAGTTCTGAAGAAACGGCACGCTGGAACCGAATTGAAGCTGAGCAGACGATCATATCCACATTGCATGAACAGATGAATGCGGCTGAACTTGCACTTGCCAAAATTGAATACCAGGAACTGAAATACGAAGCGGCAAAGACAAAGGTTGACCAGCAGACTAAACTGAACAAAACCGGTTACGGTTCTGAAAGTGCTTTGATTCAAGCTGAAATTGAAGCACTGACAGCCAGTTCCGAATTGATGCAGCAAAAAATGGCTTTGGCAGAAAGCTTTTTTACTGTGCAATATCTGACAGAATCTAAATAGACTGGATTTCTAGTTCTCATATATGAACTAATTATAAAAAATCGGAATTACAGCCGGAATCCTCAAATTTAACATTTCGCCCAAACATCTTTTCTTTTCCGGGAAACAGTTGTTTAGTTTTTGTGGTTTTTATTGTTTTTTTCAGGAGCTGCAGTTTTTTCAGGCTTTACAGGCGTTTCTTCTTTTTTCTGCAGAGGCCAGGTTCCTAAAATAATTGAAACCGGATTCAGGATGTCTACGTTTTCACAGACAATCTTAATCAGCACCATCATGGGAACACCAAGAACCAACCCTGCAAATCCCCACAGCCATCCCCACAATGACAAAGATGCAAGGATGATAAAGGGAGAAAGTCCAAGATTTTTTCCTTGAACACGGGGTTCAAGAATGTTGCCAAGCCCGAAATTTACAAGAGTCATATAAAGAATTACAAAAATGACAGGCCCGGGTTGTGGCCAGAACTGGAGCAATGCAAACAAAGAAGTTCCGAGTACTGAAATGATTGATCCGAAATTGGGAATAAAATTCAGAATGAAAGCAAGGAAAGCCCAGATGATTGCAAAATCCATTGAAATGATCTTTGCGCCAAGATAAACAAGAACTCCTGTCAGCAAAGAAATAAAAAACTTTGTTGACATATATCTTGTTACCTGAGAAATGATGTCATTGATAATTTGGGATGAGCGGAAATTAGCGTCTGAAAAACCGTCTTCAGTCTGAGCACCGGAAATTTCAGCAGAAGAAGGAACTCTTTTTGCACTCATTGATGCAAAAGCAACTTTCTGTCTGAGAAAGCGAAGATCAAGCATGAAGAACACGGAAAAAAGCAGAATCATCACAAAGTTTTTTCCGAATCCGATTACCCAGTTTGACAAGGAAAGAGCTACACTTCTTAAAAAGCTGAATCCACCCACTTGTTCCCAGATAATGTTGAAGAATGAATCATCTTCGTTGAAAGGCAAATCAAGAAAAGCGGCAATACTGCTATAAATTGTAAGAAATCGCTCTTCGTATTTCGGATACTGGTTTACAATCGCACTTATACTGGAATACAAAAGAGTTGCGACCGCATAAATTCCACCGGCAAGCAACACAAGAACAATGAAAATGCAGACCACCCACGGAATACGAAACTTTTTGTTCAGCTTGGTAATTACCGGTTCAAAAACCAACGAAATCAAAATGGAAATCGTCAGCGGCAGAATCACGCTTGAAGTAATTTTAAGCACTGCTGCAATGGCAAAAAAAGTCAGAGTCAGCAGCAGAAGTACAATAGTCCGTGAATGATCAGCTTTCTTCATATTGTCAATTCTTCATTTTGTCAGCGTTTGATTACATCAAAACCGCAGAAAGGAACAAGTGCCGGAGGAACTGTAATTGAACCGTCAGCATTCTGATAGTTTTCAAGAATTGCAACCATTGCGCGGGAAACTGCAACTGCAGTACCGTTAAGCATGTGCACGTACTTGTTCTTTCCGTCATCGTCTTTGTAGCGGACATTAAGACGGCGTGCCTGGAAATCAGTACAGTTTGATGTGGAAGTTACTTCGCCCCATTCACCGCCGTTACGTCCGGGCATCCAAGCTTCAAGGTCCCATTTGCGGTAGGCAGGTGCACCCAAGTCACCGGTACAAGTGTCAACAACACGGAAAGGAATTCCGAGTCCTTCAAAAATCTCTTCTTCGATCAGACGGAGTTTCTCGTGAAGCTCATCTGACTGCTCAGGCAGACAGTAAACAAACATTTCAAGTTTGGTGAACTGATGAACACGGTACAAACCTTTGCTGAACTGTCCGGCAGCTCCTGCTTCACGGCGGAAACAGTGGCTGAGACCGCAGTACATAAGGGGCAGCTTGGATTTGTCAAGAATCTCGTCAGAATGGTAACCGCCCAAAGTGATTTCTGCAGTTGCAACCAGACATGTGCCTTCTTCTTCAATACAGTAAACGTTTGATTCGTTTCCGCGGGGATTGAATCCGATTCCCTGCAGGATTTCTGCACGTGCAACATCAGGCGTAATAAAAGGTGTAAAACCATGTTTCCGGAGAATGTTCAATGCGTAAAGAACCAGAGCCTGTTCCAGGAAAACGGCTTCATTCTTGAGATAATAGAATTTCGGGCCGGAAACTTTTGTAGCTTCGTCAAAATCAATAAGATCAAGAGCCTGTCCAAGCTGAACATGGTCTTTCGGTTCAAAATCAAACTTGCGGGGTGTTCCCACGATTTTTACTTCAAGGTTTTCACTGTCAACTTTTCCGACAGGTGCGTCAGGATGTGCCATATTGGGAATCTGACGTCCGGCAACTTCCAGAGCTGCTTCAACTTCAGCAACTTCTTTTTCTGCAACAGCAATTTCTTCTTTAAGAGCTTTTCCGTCGGCAATCAGTTTCTGACGGGTTTCGTCATCAAGTTTGCCTTTCATTGCTTTTGCATTATCATTGCGCTTTGTCTGCAGAACCTGCAGAGAGGTAACCAATTCTGTGCGTTTGTCAAAAAGCCGCACAACTTCATCAGCGTCCGCATCCATGTTGCGTGCTGCAATATTTGCCTTTACGGCATCAAGGTTTTCCTTGATAAATCTGTAGTCTAACATAATGAAATTATTATAGTATTCCGCTTTGAAAGTAGCAATATGCAATGTTTATTCAGGGTATTAACTGAACAGCTGTTCTGTTTTTTCTGAATTCGCCCGGTGTCATTCCCTGAATTTTCTTAAACTGTACACAAAAGTATGCACTGTTTTCCGCATAACCGCATTTTTCAGCAATTTCCTGCAAAGATAAATCAGTTTCAAGCAACAGTTCCATGGCTTTTTCAATGCGGAGTTTCAGCAGGAAGTCATTGAATTTCAAACCTGTTTCTTTTTTGAACAGTTTTCCGAGATAATCCGGATTAACGAAAGCGCTTTCATTGCTGAGACGCATCAAATTCATTCCTTTGTCGCCCAAATGTTCGTTAAGGTAAGAAATGGAAGCTTTCAAAGGCAATGAATATACTTGTTCACAGACATTAATCTGATTTTTTCTGGAATTTGATTTTCCCAAAGCTTTTTCAATTGCTGCAAAAAGTTCTTCCGTGTTGCATGGCTTAAGTACAAAATCTGACACACCGCAACGGATTGCCTTCTGAGCAAATGAAAAATCATCATGACTTGTAAGAATCAGGTATTGAGACCCGATACATTTCTTTCTGCAGCATTCAATAAGCCCGAGACCGTCCAGTTCAGGCATGACTATATCAGTCAGAATCACATCAACAGACTCCCGGCTGTTCTGCATATCTTCAAAGAGTAAAAGTGCTTCTTTTCCGTTTTTTGCAGAAACAATCTTTGCCTTTTCCGAAAACTTTTTCTGAAGCACCGAAGAAATCCCTTCCCGGATAATTCTTTCATCATCAACAACTGCAACAATGTATTTTTTTCCGTCTTCAGTCATTATTTCCTCCGAATCTTCTCTTTTCTTCAACAAAAGGAATTCTGAAAATCATTGAAGTGCCGCATCTTTTTCCGGAAGAATCCCTTTTCTCTTCGCAAAAAAGAGCAACATTCTCTTCATAGCAGATTTTCAGGCGTTCCATGACATTTTTCAAACCGAAAGAATCTGATCCTTCCGTTTTTCCCCGATTTCTGATTTCATCATCTTGAGGAGAATCACGCTGAACAGAATCTTCCATTATCAAATGATTGATAAAATCCGGATCTGCCGAAGTTCCGCTGTCTGTAACTCTGATGCAGATGCAATCCCCTTCTTTTTCCATTTCAAGCTGAATTCTGCAGGCACAATCATTTTTTTCAAGATTGTGTTTGATTGAATTTTCCACAACCGGCTGAAGAATCATCTTGGGCACCATCAGATTTGCCACCGGATTGCTGTCAGTCATTTTCTCATCAAAAGAAGTTTCGTCATAATCAAGTCTTTCTTCAAAACGATATTTCTGGATTCTAATATAATCCCGCAGAATTCCAATTTCTTCCCGCAAAGGAATCATGTCCGGCTTTTTCAAAGAAGACCTGAGAAGTCGGCTTAAACTCAAAGCCATTGAAGCAATGTCTTCTTCGTCTGCCATAAATGCCTTCCAATGAATTGTTTCAAGAGTATTGTAAAGAAAATGGGGATTTATCTGCTTTTGAAGCATTTTGTACCGGATGTCAGAAATCAGAATCTGTTTTTTGTAAACCTGATTGATAAGATAATCCACCGTGTCGGAAAGAGCATTGTAATTGGCCGTAAAATCATTTATCTCCTGAATTGAAAAATTCTTTTCGTATTCAAGTTTTGAAAAATTCCCTTTTTCAGCTTCCTTCATTTTTTTCTGAAGAATGGCCAAAGGACTGCAAATCAGACCTGAAACCCGCAGAAAAACAAAAAGAATCAGAGAAGTTACTGCAAGGAAAAGAATAATGTACAGCAGCTGGGATTTCCAGACAAAATCCAGAAGATGATTCAAGTCAAGAATCTGAATGAACTGCCATGATTTGTCATGACTTTTTCCGGAACTTACAACATATCTTCCGTCGGCCGTGTTTATGACACCGTCACTGATTTTTCCGCCAAGAAATTTCTCAAAAATCGAATCAGCGGATTTGTCAAAGGAATTCTGTGGTTTCAGATCAACATAGCGGGCACCGTCAACATAACATGCCATCCGCGTCTGATAAGGATTCTGGTCCACAGTGGGATAAGAAAGAAGTTCGTCGCCGTTAAGAATGAATATCAGAATTCCGCACTGGGAAAATCCGTCTTTTTCATAAATTGAGCGGATTACTTTGCCGTATGCAACAATTCCCGGAAGTTCGGAACTTGTATGCCAAACGCCGCTTCCGTTTTTCTCCTGAGCCTTTCCTTTTACTTCATTAAGGAAATTTGCCGTTGTTTCATATTTGTAGACTTTTCCCGTTGTGTCCGTAACCACCCGGATTTTTCTTCCATCCGGAAAAATGAAATAAGTTTCTGCAATGCAGGGCCGGTTCATGGTTGTGGCAAAAAGTTGGTCATATAAGGAAACAGAAGCTTCGTGAGCTTCGTATGTGCCGGGATTTTCAAGATATGTGTGCATGTCGTTCTGCATGGAATAATTGCTGAGAATATCGTAGGAATATTGTTCGATTTCGTACAGATTCATGTCAACATTTTCAGAAAAAATCATCAGCGTATCTTCAGCCTGGCGGGCAATACGTCCCTGATAAACAGATGACAAAGCTTTCATTATTCCCATGGACAGAATCAGCAGAAGAAATGACTGGCCGATTATGAGAAGATAAAAAATAGTTTTGAGGGGCAATGATTTTGAAGGAAAATGCCTTCTTTTCTCCGCTTTCATACTAGCATTCTACAACCTTAGTTCTTAAAATAAAACTGAATAAAGGTGAAAATTACTGGTTTTTAAAAAAACTTTGCGGGTTTTTGAATAGCGGTTAAGTTTTTTTCAACAGATACTGAGAACGTGCCGGGCAAACAGGAAAAATTACAGTTCGGCACGCAGAAATCAGTAATTGGAGGACAAAATGAAAAAAACACTGATTGTTTTAACAGCATTGCTGCTGGTTGTTTCTTCCGTTTTTGCAGGCGGAAAGAAAGAATCTCAAGTTGCAAAAGAAGAACCTGTAACACTTCGCATCGCATGGTGGGGAAGCCAGGCAAGACACGACAGAACTCTTGCAGTTCTTGACTTGTACAGCCAGAAGACAGGCGTACAGTTTGAGGCAGAATTCCTGCCCTTTGACGGCTACTTTACAAAACTGAACATGCTGGTTGCAGCAGGTGACGCTTACGACATCATTCAGTTGGGAAGCAACTTCCCCAACTACCTTGATTCACTGGAACCGCTGGACAAATATATCAGTTCAGGAATCATCGATGTATCACAGACTTCTGAAAATGCTTTGATTCCCAACCGTCTCAACGGAAACCTTTACGGAATCTCACTTGGAACAAACACATACGGAATTGCTTACGACCCTGCCCTTTTTGCTGCTGCAGGCGTTCCCGAACCCACTGTTGACTGGACATGGGCTGAATACGAAGCTGCATGTCTTCAGATCCACGAAAAACTCGGTATCTACGGATCTTCAAAACTTGATGACTTCAGTGTAGGTGCTTCTCAGCGCATTCCCCAGCACGACAAGAATCAGATGCTTTTCCTTGAAGACGGAAGCGGTCTCGGTTACACAGATGACTACCCGATCATTGATTACTTCAGAATCCGCAAAAACCTTGTAGATGCAGGCGCATATCCTGATCCCGGACGCATCAACGAAATCAAGGACATTGAAAGCGATTATCTGGTACGTGGTGAAGCAGCAATGACACAGGTTGCAACAAATCAGTTCGTAGCTTTGGTAAACGCAGCCGGCCGTGAACTTAAGCTTGCAACATTGCCCCGTGAAACCAAAGACGGCCCCTGCGGAACATCAATGCAGTCAAGCCAGATGTTCGGTGTTTACAGCGGTTCTGAGCACAAAGAAGAAGCAGCAGCATTCATCAGTTTCTTCGTAAATGACCTGGAAGCAAACCGCATCCTCAAAGGTGAACGCGGACAGCCGATCATGGCTTCTGTCTGTGAAGACCTTGAGAAAAATGCAGAGCCGGCTCAGGCAGAGATTTTCAGATTCATCGCAATCATGACACAGATTGCAGAAGCATCCGCATATCAGGCTCCTGCACAGGAAACTGAAATCAAAGACCTTTTCTGGCGCATTGAAGACCTTGTAGTTTTCGGCAAACTGACACCGGAAGAAGCTGCAGTCCGTTTCAGAACTGAAGCTGAAGCAATTTTCGAAAAAACAAAATAACAAAAACCAAAACGGTTTCCGGTGCAGTTTGTCCCACCTTATCCGAACTGCACCGGAACTTCCAACTTTCTGACAATCATCCATTTATAACGCTAAAACGGAGCATTCATGAAAACCGAAAATACACCCGCATTGTCTGCAAAACCGAAACCTTTGTCCGCGAAATTCAGGCATTTCATCAACAGTGACAACACTGTCGGCTACCTTTTCGCATTGCCTTTCATCGTCGGCTTCTTGGGATTCACAGTAATTCCAATGTTTGTAAGCCTTTATTTTTCATTCACAAAATACAATGTCAGAACACCGCCGGTTTGGATCGGCTTTGACAACTATGTGCGGATGTTCACCAAAGATACGCGCATTCTTAAATCACTTTGGGTAACATTCCATTACGTAATAATTTCTGTTCCATTGAAACTTGCTTTTGCACTTTTCATTGCATTTCTTCTCACAAGGAAAAAAAAGCTGGAAAGCGTTTTCCGCGCAATTTACTATCTGCCTTCACTGATCGGCGGAAGTGTTGCAGTAACATTGGTATGGAAAGAACTTTTTTCCTCAACCGGCCTGGTAAACAGCATGATTCAGTCTATCGGACTTCCGGAAGTTTCCTGGTTCGGTGACGAACGTTTTGCAGTCTGGCCACTGATTCTGCTTACAGTATGGCAGTTCGGTTCCTCAATGATCATTTTTGCAGCAGGTCTCAAACAGATTCCTACAACATATTATGAAGCTGCCAAAATTGACGGTGCAGGAAACGGAAGAATTTTCTTCAGCATAACGCTCCCTTCACTTTCTCCGATTATACTTTTCAATCTTGTAATGCAGCTTATCTCCGGATTCATGACATTTACCCAATCCTACATTATTTCCGGCGGATCTGGCCGACCGAACGATTCAACCAATTTCTTTGCACTGTACATTTACAATCAGGCATTCAATTACTTTGACATGGGTTACGCAAGCGCTCTTGCATGGATTCTGCTCCTGATCATCGGTGCAGTTACATTCCTGGTTTTCAAAACCTCAAATGCATGGGTTTTCTACGAATATAAGGATTAAAAAATGACAAACCACAAAAAACATGTTTCGGATATTACAAGCACAACATTCATCATCCTTTTCGGATTAATAATTATCTACCCTGTTGTATGGATGATTTTGGGATCATTCAAGAATAATTATCAGATTCTCAACGAATCAACCACGCTTTTACCAAAAAGTTGGAATTTCGATAATTTCATTACAGGTTGGAAAGGATTCGGAAAATATACTTTTGCAACATTCTTCAAAAATTCATTTTACGTTACTTTTCTTTCTACAATCGGCATGACAGTTTCTTCAGCACTTGTTGCCTATGCATTTTCCAGGGTAAAATTCCGCGGAAGAAAATTCTGGTTCGTCTGCATGATCTGCACAATGATGCTTCCCGGTCAGGTTGTAATGATTCCCCAGTACGTAATTTATCAGAAGCTCCACATGGTCAACACATTTACCCCCCTGATTCTTCCCATGTTTTTCGGAAGCGGATTCTTCATTTACCTGATGATGCAGTTCATGGCCGGATTGCCCAAAGAACTTGACGAAGCCGCTTTCATTGAAGGTTGTTCCAAATATTCAATTTTCTTCAGAATTATTTTTCCGCTGATTTCTCCCGCACTTATTACAACATTTGTAATACAATTCTATTGGAAATGGGACGATTTTATGGGACCTCTGATTTATTTGAGCCGGCCTGCAAAATACACTGTTTCTCTTGCAATAAAAATGTTTGCAGATGCAAGTTCAACAACAGATTACGGAGCAATGTTCGCTATGTCCACACTGTCTCTGATCCCCGTTTTCCTGATTTTCCTGTTTTTCAACAAAAATCTTATGGACGGAATCAGCACAAGTGGTTTAAAAGGATAATATGAAAATCGACAGAGAAAAACTTGTTGCAAAACATAACCCGATTCTTTCAGAAATTGATTTTTCTTCTCCATTGTCTGTGGGAAACGGTGAATTCTGTTTTACCGCTGATCCAACAGGACTGCAGACTCTTTATGATGAATATGCGGGTTCTGTAGAAAAAGGCGGAGTTCCTTTGTGCACCATGAGCCAATGGGGTTGGCACACCGCAATGCCGCCGGATGGAGTTCCCTATACTGAAGCGGACGTAGCAATGACAGAATATGAATGGAACGGAAGAACAGTTCATTATACGAGCCGCCGTATGGAAAACTCCGCTTCTTTTCCCCATTCAAAAGAAGCTTATCAGTGGCTCAGAGAAAATCCCCACCGGATGAATTTGGCAACAATAGGATTTTTTCTGGACGAAAAACCGATTTCTCAGAACATGATAACTGTCCTGCATCAGGAACTGATTCTTCTGCAAGGTTTGCTCAGCAGCGAATTCCTTCTTTCTGACCATGGAACAAACCATGTAATCCAAACAAAAACCGCAGTTCATCCGCAGAAAGATGCTCTGCTTGTCTCTGTAAAATGCCCCAAAGAACTTGAAGAACGTCTCTCTGTCAGAATCCGTTTCCCTTATGGTGCATCAGATATAACCGGTGCGGATTTTTCTGCTGACAGAAAAGCGCTCCATTCACTTGAAAAAACTGAATGGGACGGTTCAAAAAAAATCGCGTCTTCATTGACGGCAGAACACATTGTTGACAATGACCGGTATTATTTCGGTCTGACGGATCTTTCTCCAAAAACTTCGGGAAACAGTTGCAGAACAAAACCACAGATTGATTCCTCAAATTTTTTCATTGAGCAGAAACTTTCGCCCGGCATCAATCAGTTCTGCATGGTTTTTGCAACAACAGTGGAAGAAGTGCAGAAGACATTCAACAAACAGAACAAAAATCCTTTCCTTTTTTTTGAGCCGGTTACTGTCTGGTGGTACAATTTCTGGAAAAAAACAGGAATCATCAGCTTTGAATCAAGCACAGATTCCAGGGCGGAACTCCTTGAAAAAAGGATAATTCTTTCTATTTATCTGATTGCAATACAAAGCTGCGGATCAATGCCGCCACAGGAAACAGGACTCCTATGCAACAGCTGGCACGGAAAATTCCATTTGGAAATGCATTTTTGGCATGGTGCTGCAATGGCTTTTTACAACAATCCGGAACTTCTTGAAAAAAGTTTTTCCTGGTACAGTCAGCACCTTTCAGACGCAATCTACAACGCAAGTACCAACGGCTACAAAGGCGCAAGATGGCCCAAACAAGTGGCTAATGACGCAAAAAACAGCCCTTCGCCCATTTCAGTTCTTCTGATCTGGCAGCAGCCTCACATAATTTACTTGCTTGATGCAGTAAGACGGACTAAAAAAACTGCGGAAGAAGAACTTGCTTTCATGAACGAAAATTGGTTTCTCATCCGGTATACTGCTGATTTCATGGCAGACTATGCTGTTTACAACAAAGATTCCGGCTTTTACGAACTTTTGCCGCCTGTCATACCGGTTCAGGAACGCCATCAGGAAGAATCGGTTACAAATCCGGCGTTTGAAGTTTCATACTGGAAATACGGTCTTTCAACAGCCATCGGATGGGCAGAAAAACTGAACATTGCAGTCCCGGACATCTGGAAAAAAGTACAGGAAAAGATGACTCCTCCCCCTTCAGGAAACGGAATTCTTTGGGCACACCAGAATTGTCCAAATACTTTCAAATCTTTTGCCTCCGATCATCCTTCAATGCTGCTCAACTGGTCATTCATAAAAGACAAGAGAATCAGTCCCCAAACTGCCGAAACAACATTGGACACCTTTCTGCAGACCTGGGATTTTGAATCCTTGTGGGGCTGGGATTTTGCCTTTCTTGCAATGACAGCCTCCCGTCTTGGAAACAACACTCTTGCAATGAATTTGCTTTCAATAGACACGCCAAAAAATTATTATGCGCCGAACGGTCATAATTCCCAGAAAACACGGACAGACCTTCCCGCTTACCTGCCCGGCAACGGAGGACTTCTTCTGGCTTTTGCAGTCATACTTACATTATCCCGAGTGGAACCCGACAAAAAAACGGAGCTTGCACCCGGATTTGTGGTACAGTCTGAAAACATTATGGAATATCCGGATCCTGATTTTTGATTTTTTTCAATAAGTCAGTCCAAAGTTATTGACACAAATCATTATCTTTGGTAAGTTTATTTCATCACGGCGGCATAGCTCAGTTGGTAGAGCGCTCGGCTCATATCCGAATGGTCATAGGTTCAAGTCCCATTGCCGCTACTCAGGCTGTACAGTTTTGTACAGCCTTTTTTATTTCAGAAAAAGTGCTCTGCACTGGAATACGGAGGCTCACATGGATTACGAAGTATTTGATGCACCTTTCAAAGGTCGGTCCCTTCTGAACTGGATTGACTGGACACCGGAAGAAATCGAAAAAGTCCTTTCAATTGCCATTCAGGTAAAAGAAGAAAAAAAACGCGGTGAAATCCACCAGCGCTTTGTCGGAAAAACCGTTGCCCTGATTTTTGAAAAACGCTCAACACGTACACGCTGTTCATTTGAAACTTCCATCGGAGAAGAGGGCGGTCATCCTGTGTTCCTTTCTACGGCAGACATTCAGCTGGGCGGCAAAGAATCTGTTGCTGATACTGCAAGAGTTTTGGGCCGTATGTTCACAGGCATTGAATTCCGCGGATTCAAACAGGACCATGTAAGACAGCTTGCAGAATATTCTGGAATTCCTGTAATCAACGGTCTTACTGATGATTTCCACCCCACTCAGGCACTTGCCGACATCATGACACTCAAAGAGCATTTCGGATACCTTAAAGGCCTCCATGTTGTATATTCCGGTGACGGCCGCAACAACGTAGCACGTTCACTTATGCTTATCTGTGCAAAAATGGGAATGGACTGCACAATTCTTACACCCAAAGAACTGAACCCTGATGCTGAAATTCTTAAGATCTGCGAACCTTTTGCAAAAGCTTCCGGTGCAACAATCAAATATACCGATGATTTTTCCCTTGTAAATCACGCAGATGCCGTTTATACTGATGTGTGGATTTCCATGGGTGAAGAAGCACTCAAGGCAGAGCGCACAAAACTTCTTGCTCCTTTCCAGGTGAACACTAAACTGATTGAGTCCATCGGAACTGAGAAAACAGTATTTTTGCATTGTCTGCCCGCTGTAAAAGGCGAAGAAGTTACGGAAGAAGTTTTTGAAAGCAGCCGCAGTTTGGTATGGGATCAGGCCGAAAACCGCAAACATACCATCAAAGCAATCATGCTTTCAATTCTGTAATTTTAATCAGCCGTTTTTTTGGCATCAGTCTTGTCATGCGTTGCATTTTCAAACTGATCAGTCCTGTCATCCATGGCTCACCGCTAACGCTGGGTTTTCTTATATAGGAGTTTTTATGAACAAACGTCTGATTTGCGTTTTCCTTTTTTTGGCTTTGGTTTCCGCCGCTGTATTTGCTGACGTTGAATACGAGGTCGGTTCAAAGTCATATATAAACGTTCCTGTTGTAAAAGTTTATGACCATACAAAAGCTTACGTTGTTATTTATATGAAAGAAGGTGTTTCTTACGGATCCACATCAATTCCGAAAGACTGGTTCAAACAGGGCTCAAGTACACGCAAAGCACAGGTTAAAGCATTGCCCAAAGGACTTGATCCTTATCTTACAATTTGTTTCGAGGACGGTGAATTCTCCTTTGTATACATCAACATGCCTGCAAGCCGCATGGATTCAGCATGGGGTGTAATGAACGGCGGAAAACTTCCTGACGAATTTGACCCGCTTCTCGTAGCTTCCAGAAAATAACGTGACAAAACTGATTGAAAAAATTCAGAATTCTCTGATGCAGGAATCCACTCAGAACAATGTTTTTGGGTGGATTTTTACGAATTTTGAACACAGAGATTCTCTTACCGACACTTTTCTAAAACTTGATTCCGATAAAACTGCTACCAGACGCTGGGTTTACATTGTTCCCGCAGAAGGTACTCCCAAAAAAATCGTTCACTCAATCGAAGCTGATATTTTGGACTCGCTTCCTGGAGAAATCATCCGGGAATATCACAGTTTTGACCATTTCAAAGAAATACTGTCTTCTTTTGAGGGAAAAACTTTTGCAGTTCTTGCGGACGCCGAAAATCCTATGGTTTCAACTGTTGACGGCGGATTCATTACACTGCTGAGTCAATGCGGAATAAAAACTGTTTCTGCTGCTTCACTGATTCAAAGATGCAGCAGTCTTCTTACAGATTCTGCGGTGGAAAGTCAGGAACGGGCTGCAAGCATTCTTTATCGTGCTATCGAGGAAGCATGGACATATTTGTGCAAATGCTACAAAGCGGATATTCCATGCACTGAAAAAACCTTGCAGGATATGCTTATGCAGTGCATATCTGATGCAGGACTTGTTACAGACAGTCTTCCCATTGTTGCTTTCGGAAAAAATACAGGAAATCCACATTATGAAGTACCCTCTTCCGGCGGTGCTTACATTCAGAAAGGAGATGTTGTTCAGTTTGACATTTGGGCAAAAGAAAGGCTTTCCCGTGACGACAACGGTGAATTGAGTCCTTTGAACCCAATATATGCGGACATTTCATGGGTTGGAGTATTTGCAGAAAAACCGACGGAAGAACAGCAGAAACGTTTTGAAATAGTAAAAGAAGCAAGGGACACTGTCAAAAAGAACATTGAAACTGCTTTTGCCGCCGGAAAAAACGTTACCGGACAGGAACTGGATTATCAGGTACGCAATGTACTGATTTCTGCCGGCTTTGAAGACATGATAAAACACCGTACAGGACACGGAATTGATACTGATTGTCATGGCCGGGGCGTCAATCTTGACTGCATTGAATTCCCTGACAAACGCATTCTTCTTGAAGGAAGCTGCTTTTCTGTTGAACCCGGGCTTTACGGAAAAGATTTCGGAATGAGGACAGAAATTGACATTTATATCAAGGATCATAAACCTGTCATTTCCGGCAACCTTTTCAAAAATTGCGGATTACATGTTCCACAGCAGGAACTTCTGCTCGTAAAATAAAAAATACAGGATTTGTTATGAGAGAAATCACACAGGACGAAGAAGACAATTTCAAAAACTTCGTAAAATGCCACAAAACTTTTGTTGTTGCCGGACACAAGGAACCGGACGGAGACTGTATTGCCTCATCTTTGGGAATGCGGGATTTGCTTAAGGCAATGAACAAAACATGCACGTTAGTCAATAACGGACCTTTCAAACGTACAGAAACAAAAAAATATGAAAAATTTTTCAGCGGACAGTTCGGTTGCAGTCTGGAAGAAAGGTCTTCTGTCGGTCTGATTATCGTAGACTGTTCAGAATTGGGCCGTCTTGGTGAGATTTCTGAACAACTTCAGAATCTTGACATTTTCATTGTTGACCATCACAAAACTTCGGAAGTGGCCGGACAAACTTGCCCGAATGCAATAATTGATTCAACGGCTCCTGCTGCCGCTTGTCTGGTTCAATTGCTTTATGAGGCTGTTGCAGGTCCTGTTCCCAAAGAAACGGCTGAAATTCTTTTCTTCGGAATTGCAACAGACACCGGTTTTTTCCGTTTTCTTGACACAACAAGTGCTTCTGTTTTCACTTCAACAGCACGGCTTATTGAAGCTGGCGCAAATCCAAGAACAACATATGATTATATAACCGGCGGAAAACCTTATTCCACCAGAAAACTTTTAGGCGTTCTTCTCAGTAAGGCCGAACGTTATTATGACGGAAAGCTTGTAATCACTGTAGAAACAATGGAAGACACGAAAAAATTCGGTCAGGACGGAAGGGATTCGGATGCACTTTATTCTCTCCTTCTGGCTTGTGATGAAGTGGAAGCAGTTGTTTTTGTACGTCAGGAAACAGTCAGCACATGCACTCTCGGCTTCCGTTCCCGTGGCGAAGTGGATGTAAGCAAAGTTGCCGCTGTTTTTGGCGGTGGCGGGCATAAAAACGCTTCCGGCGGAAGTACTCAGGGTACCGCATCAGCCATTGTTCAAAAAATAAAAGAAGAGTTTTCCACATTTTTCTGATTTCTTCAGCATTGTCATTTAGCTGTATGAGCTAAGCGAGACTCTGCTATGTCATGTTGCGGGAAATGACCACAATCAATTCACGTTTTGTCATGTTGCGCAGAATGAATGAAGTCGAAACATTGCCAATCGCTAGCACGATTGGCTTTGAGTTTTTCTTGAAGAAAAACTCAACGAACTTATAACACATGAAATAATTGTTACCCAAAAAAGATCCTTCGACAAAAAAAATTCGTTTTTTATCGCTCAGGATGACACATTTGTTTTCGCAGGATGACACATTTATTTTCGCAGGTTGACACATTTATTTTCGCAGGTTGACACATTTATTTTCGCAGTTTGACAAAGAAATTCTGCTCAGAATGGACTTTTTTATTTTGAATGACAAAAGTTGTTTGCTTGGATGACAAAAAATACTGTATTCAACAGCCATCTTTTTTATTCAGTTTTCCCTCAATTTTCCGTATTTCTGAACAAACCGAATCTGCATTTTTGTTATTTTTTCAGAACAGAAATCAAATTTATTCAGAATTCATAAATAATTCCATATTTCTGATTATTAAACACGCAAATTTGTTGGCACGCCTCTTGCATAGAAACCTTTGTAAAACTTGAAACCTTCAAGAAAAAAGGAGACACTATGGAAGAATTGGATGATTTTTATCAACAAAACAAAGATGCAGACTGGGATGACATAAAATTCAAACAGAAATTGGTTGAACTGATTTTCAAAAACAAAGCTTATTTTCAGATTCACAGACTGGAAGGAGACATTCTTTCGGAATTCTATCTGGGCTTTATAAAAGATCTGCATTCTATAATGGAAAAATACGAACCTGAAAGATGTTCCTTCAGTACGTACCTGAGACTGCGTGTGGATTTGCAGATAAAAACCTCTCTGCGTGAATATTACAGGAAAACCAGAAAGGCAGATTACACCAATTCCCTTCTCTGTCTTGAACAGGATTCAGAAATCAATGACCAGACTTTGCCTTACTCCCCTATTGAAGACGCAAAATCCGCAATCATACATAAATACAGGAATGCTTTTCTTACAAACCATACAATTCCAACAACAAAGAAGATCCTCATTCTTGCTTTAAAATCACAGTCTTCCCTGACTTTGGAACAGATGGACAGAATAAGGGAACTTACCGGATCAGACAAGAAGGAAATGGATGAATTATTTTTCAGGGCAAGACAAATCAACGAAAAAAGAAAAAAGCGCCTTGAGAAAGAAGTGGAACGACGGAACGAACTTTTTTACAAAAGAAATCAGTCTTTTGGTGAAATGCTCAAAAATAGTGAAAACCCTGAAGAAAAGCAGATTCAGATAAATCAGTTTCTGAAAAAAGATTATGCATGGAAAAAGAAAATCGAATTCATCAGAAAAAGAGGAAAACAGGATCTTTCAAACAAAGAAGTGGCAGACCTGCTTGGTCTTACTCAGGCACAGGTTGGCAGCATTCTCCGGCAGGTACAGAAATTCGTTTCTGAAGAATTGCCTTGCATTGAAAAAGCAGACGGAGACGAATCCTGAATGTTGCAAATTGCTTTTTTTTGTCCCACCCGCTATAGTTTTCACATGATTATTTATGCAGCAACAGGCAATGCACACAAAAAAAGTGAATTGCAGGGACTTTTTAATGAACATGAAATCCGGATTCCAAAGGATGAAGGAATTTCTTTTGATCCGGAAGAAAACGGATTGAGTTTTATCGAAAACAGCGTCATCAAAGCACGGGCTTTGTACAATATTGTAAAAAAGCCGGTCATTGCTGATGATTCCGGGATTTGTGTAGACGTTCTGAACGGGAAACCGGGGATTTTTTCAGCCCGCTATCAGGGACGCAACAAAGATTATTCCGAAGACAAACTTTCTGATTCGGAGCGGAACATGCTTTTGCTTGAAGAAGCGGAATATGCCCGTAAAAAAGCCGGAATTTCCGCAGACACACCGCTTTCATGCCGCTTTGTCTGCGCAATGGTCCTTTATTTCGGAAACGAACAGTTCTATGCAGTGCAGGAAACTCTTGAAGGTCAGCTGGTTTCTTCAATCGACATGGCCCGCGGAAACGGAGGTTTCGGTTACGATCCGATTCTTTTCATTCCATCATTGAACAAAACAGTGGCCGAACTTTCTCCTGAAGAAAAAAATCTTGTCTCACACAGAGGAAAAGCTGCAAAACGCCTCAAAGAAATTACAGCTCAGTTTTTCTGAAAAACAAAAGCTCGGTCGGTCAGAGACCCAAGAAAAGTCAGGCCGGCCTTTTCAGCGCATATTTCAAGAGATTCCAGACTGTAAAAAGAAACATGGGTACTGTCACTTCTGTACCACCATTTTCTGAAAACTTCTTCATCTGCACCCGGATTCAGCATTGTACCGATTGCGACAATTCCACCGGAGGCGCAGACAGAAGCAAGTTTTTTCATGTCTTCAAGAGGGTTTTCAAAATGTTCCGCCACTTCAAGACAGGTGACAAGTTCCGCCGGCTGTTCCAAAGCAGCAGAATCCGGCGCAAAAAACGGATCCCAGCCTTTAGTGTTGCAATCGGGCAAAAGAATACCAAGCAATCTGCACAATTCGGGAGAAGGTCCTGAGCCGTAATCAACAATCAGTTCAGGATTTCTGCCTTTTTTTTCAGCGAAAAAATCAAGAACCGGTTTAATGAAGGAAATGAGAAAATTTTTGTAGCCTTCATCTTCAATGCTGTTATGATGCTTAAGATACCGGTCTTTCTGCCCTGCTTCATCCAAAAAACAGGAGGAATCAAGAAACCACCCGCCGCATCTACTGCAGAAATAATACAAGTTTTTCTTCAAAGACAATTCTTTGCAGTCTGAAGATTCACAAAAAACACAGTTCAAAAAAACAGCTCCGAAAAATTAAAAATAATTAAAGATTAATTGCAAAACAACCGAAACAATATATGGAATTTTATAAACAAATTCCACAAGGGCAGCACGGATGTTGTCCGCTACATTCCACGGAGGAAACACTATGGTCATTAACCACAACATGTCTGCGATGTATTCAAATCGCACACTGGGAGTAAGCAACTCTAATCTTAGCAACAATATGGCAAAATTGTCATCCGGCGAAAAAATCAATCGCGCAGGTGATGATGCTTCAGGACTTGCAGTATCTGAAAAAATGCGGAGTCAGATCCGTGGTTTGAACCAGGCTGCAGAAAACGCACAGAACGGAATCAGTTTCATTCAGACAACAGAAGGTTATCTGCAGGAAACTACTGACATTGTTCAGCGCATCCGCGAACTTGCCGTACAGGCTTCTAACGGTATTTACACTGAAGAAGACCGCATGCAGATTCAGGTTGAAGTTTCTGCTCTCATTGCTGAAGTAGATCGCATTGCAAGCCAGGCTCAGTTCAACGGCATGAACATGCTGACAGGCCGCTTTGCAGAAGACACAGGCACAAACGCTGTAACCGCTTCTATGTGGCTGCACGTAGGCGCAAATGTTGACCAGAGAATCCAGGTTTATATCGGAACCATGACAGCAGAAGCTCTCGGACTTCGCGAAATCGGTGATGAAACAATCATGTCTCTGGAAGATCCGGATTTGGCCAACCGTTCAATCGGTACACTTGACGAAGCACTGAAAAAGATCAACAAACAGCGTGCTGACCTGGGTGCTTATCAGAACCGTCTGGAAACTGCTTTCAATGGTATCAACATTGCAGCAGAAAACCTGCAGGCTTCTGAATCACGCATCCGCGATACAGACATGGCTTCAGAAATGGTTGAGTACACAAAGAACTCAATTCTTTCTCAGGCTGGAACCGCTATGTTGGCTCAGGCAAATTCAAATTCACAGAATGTCTTGTCTTTGCTCAGATAGTGTATTATAATTTAAGTTGCATAGGGTTTTTCTACCCTTTGCAACTTAATGAACGGTTTCTTTTTTTGATTCCACACAAAGTTCATCAAGTTCTTTTATTCAGAAGAGATCTTTGAAATTTATCTTTCATGAGTACGTAACAACAGAAGCGGAATCCTGCAATGCGGGTTTCTGTTCCTGTTGTATGGGACTGAATCAGTTTGCAACCGGGCGCAACAGTTGTCGGACTGCCTTACGTACAGGGTTTTAAAGGACACGGATTGTCCATTTTTCCTAATCATGGAGGGTATTTGTATGGTAATTAATCACAACATGAGTGCTATGTATGCTGACCGCTCTTTGGGTGCTGTTAACTCAAATCTGCAGAGCAACATGGAAAAACTCAGTTCTGGTCAGAAAATTAACCGCGCAGGTGACGACGCTTCAGGGCTGGCTGTATCTGAAAAGATGCAGAGCCAGATTCGCGGATTGAACCAAGCCGAAAAGAATATTAACAACGGTGTTTCTTTCATTCAGACAACAGAAGGTTATCTGACAGAGACAACCGATATTCTTCAGCGCATTCGCGAACTGTCAGTTCAGTCTGCCAACGGTATTTACACCGAAGAAGACCGCATGCAGATCCAGGTTGAAGTTTCAGCACTGGTTGCAGAAGTAGACCGCATTGCAAGCCAGGCACAGTTCAACGGAATGAACATGCTTACAGGTGCATATGCTGCAGATTCTGCTTCTGGAAAAGTAATGCAGTTCCAGATTGGTGCAAACGTTGATCAGAACACACGCGTGTTCATTGGTACAATGACAGCTCAGGCTTTGGGACTGGTTGGTGCACAGGGCGACGATGGAGACAGAATTTCCATTGCTGATCCGGATGCAGCCAATATCGCAATTTCTGTAGTAGACGAAGCTCTTAAGACAGTTTCAAGACAGCGCGCAGACCTTGGTGCATATCAGAATCGTTTCGAAATGGCATCAAAAGGCGTTGCAATTGCTGCTGAAAATCTTCAGGCTGCTGAATCACAGATTCGCGACACAGACATGGCCAATGAAATTGTTGACTACACCAAAAACCAGATTCTCTCACAGTCTGGTATGGCAATGCTGGCACAGGCAAATACTTCAACACAGAATGTATTGAGCTTGCTCAGCTAAACTGACACGCAGCTTTTTCTAAAAGAGTTCTGGATGTCATCTTTTGGAAAAGCAAAGAAAGGATGACAGAAGGGGTGCGCCCCCCTTCTGCTTTCTTTTTTATCAAGGAGGATGCCAATGATCAGTGTAAACAGCATTGGACAGAACGTGACCATGGACGGTCAGCTCAAAATCCAAAACAAACCGACAGCCACAAAAACCGAAACAGCTGCGGTTTCTCAAAAAGTTAATGAAGAAATGAGTTCAACAGCTCAGAACATTGCAAAAGAGCTGGAAAATGTCAAGAAAACAATTTCTCAAATTCAGGAAAGATCAGGTTCACTTGGTACAAAATTGCGCTTCAACGTTAATGAACAGTTGGGCAAAGTGATCGTAAAGGTCGTTGACCCGAATACCGATAAGGTAATTAAGGAGATTCCGTCCGAAGACCTTCAGCAACTTCAGTTGCACCTTAAAGAATCCATGGGTTTTTTGTTTGATCAGAAAATCTGATTCGGACTGAACAATTTGATCAATGGCCGATATTTCAATTCCCGGAGTAACTGACAAGTACGGAACAAATTCTACCATCGAAAAATTGATGGCAGTAGAACGCACTCCCCTTATCCGGGAACAGGAAAAACTTGAAACCTACAAAGACCAACAGAACAATTGGCGTACAATTAACAAACAGATGAGTTCTCTGCGTGAAAGCGCAAGACAGTTATATTCTTTTGACAACCCTTTCAATTCAAAGCTTGCAGAATCAAGTCAGCCGGATGCCATTGAAGCAACCCCGAACAGAAATGCTTCCATAGGCAGTTTTTCAATCCGTGTGGATCAGATTGCAACTTCTGACCGGTTTTTGTCCGGAAACATTGAGAAAAACTATCAGGTTCCGGAAGGAAAATACACTTTCAAAGTGAATGACAAATCAGTTTCTTTCAATTGGAAAGGCGGAAAAGTCTCTGATTTTGTAACATCTTTGAACAGACGCGGAAATAATCTGATCAAGGCAAGTCTGATCGGTGTATCAAGCAAGGAACAGGCACTGATGATTGAAAGCCTTAAAACAGGAAAAGAAAATCAGCTTGTTTTTGAAGATGCAGCCCTTGATCTTGCACTTGATACCAATATCGTAGAAGACACAGGAATAAACCGTGACACAGTTCTTGTAAAAAACTCTTCAGATTTGTCAAAAACTTCGGGAATGGTTTTTGCCGCGGTACGAATCAACAACGGAGAAATTTCAGTTCCTGCAAAAAATGGCTTTGAACTTAAACTTGCAGATTCAGTTTCAGGAAATTCTGCAAATGAAATAAATTTTTCAGTTCTTTTGGAATCAGAAGAAGAATCAGTTTCTGCCGAGGAAGAATCACTTGATACAACAAGTCAGCAGGAACCTTTCGGAATTCAGTCTGAACCGGTTCTCCCCGACTCTCCGATGATCAATTTCAAAGGAATAATTGTTTACAACGAAAGTTCTGAATTTTCACTGCCTTCTTCTTCACCTTTTGAACAGGAAGAAAACGATCTGCCTGCAGTAACAATTGACAGTTCCGTAGTTTACCTTAAAACAGCGGAAGGAAAAGAAATTCCTTTGGACAAAATCAGAAACGACAATGAAAAACAGGATTTTACAGTAAGTCTTTCTGAATACCCTGACGCACAAAGCATAGTAATCAAGAACAAAAACTCGGAAAAAACTGTTCATGTCTCATTTCCTGTTGCAACAGACACATCGCTTCAGGCAAACGGTTTTGAGCCGCTGAATCCCATTGAACGTGCCGATGACGCAAAAATCCGTTATGAAGGCATAACAATGTACAGAAGTGAAAACACAATTGATGACATTGTTCCTGACATAACACTGAATCTCCTTGATACAACGGACAAAAACGCAAAAATTACAATAACTCCTGATGTGGAAACTTCAAAGGAAGCGATAATCAGTCTGGTGGGAAACTACAACAGAGTTCTTGCAGAAATCAATATCCTTACTCAGAACAAGCCGGAAATCGTTACGGAACTTGAATACTTTGATTCTGATGAACAGGAAGCCGCAATGAACAGGCTTGGAACTTTTTCTACAGAATCTTCTCTTACAACAAGCAAATCAAGCCTTCAGCGTATTATTGCAAACACTTATCCCATTCCAGATTCAAGCGTAACAATGCTGAGCCAGATCGGAATTTCGACAAACGCTGCAAGCGGTTCTACCGGATACAATGCCTCCAGGTTGCGGGGATATCTTGAAATAAACGAAGAAACCTTGGACAAAGCTCTGGAAAATCAGATTGACGACATTAAAAACCTTTTCGGTTACGATTCTGACGGCGACCTGATTATTGACACGGGAATTGCATACCTGATGGAACAGCATCTTCAGGCTTATGTCCAGACAGGCGGAATAATTGCAACAAGAATTTCAAACCTTGATTCAAAAATCAGTTCTTCTGAGTCTACAATTTCGTCTTTGGAGACAAAGCTTGAAGACAAAGAAAGGGAATACAGGACAAAGTTCGGAAACATGGAATCAAGTCTTGCAAGTCTTGAAAGCCAGTCCAATTCAATTACAAATTTTATCAATCAGCAGAACAACAGCAGATCCAGATAAAACACGGGAGTATTTATGAAAATTTTTTTGAATGACAATGAACTTGATGTAACACTTGAAAACGAAAAGACAGTCGGTGAAGTTCTTACTGCACTTGAAGCGGAGTGCGAGAACAATGACGCAACAATCATCATGATTGAAGTGGACGGAACTGAATACCCTGCGGAAAAAATTGATGAACTTTATGCACGGAGCATTGATTCTACGGAAAAAGTTTCGGTACATACATTGAGTGTTTCTGACATTGCAACACGGTTCAAGGAACTGCTGCCTTTGCTTGAGAAACTTTGCGCCGGTTTTGAGAATGTTCCGCTTCTTCTGCAAAGCGGCAAAGAAAAAGAAGTGTCTGCCCTTCTTGAAGCTTTTGCAAACATGTTCGACAACATGTGCCATGTAATTTCTTTGTCAGCTCTTTTTCCGGAAAAGTTTGCAGCTTTTGAAGCAGACGGAGACCCCATTGCAAAATTCATGAATCAGTTTGCACCATTCCTTCAGGAACTTACAAATGCTCTTGAAACAAAGGATATGGTTCTTGTTGGGGATTTGGCCGAATACGAACTGAAGCCCAGATTGGAAACATTGTACAAATCAATTTCAGAAGCGGAGTTCTGACATGCTTTTTTTATTACAGGGAAGTCCTTTACAGGCAAGACAAGACAAATCCTACTACATGGCTGCAATAATTGCAGCAGGAATCGCAGTTCTTGCAATTCTCGTCAACCTGATCATTCAGGCTGCCAAAAGAAACAGCAGCAGCGGACGTGATGCGAACAAAACTACTACGCCTTCCATCATCAACAGAGTGGCCGCTATTTATGAACTGAGTCTGCCCGAAAAGGATTTCCTTCTGAAAATCTGCAGAAAAAAGAAAATTCCCAACCTTGAAGTGAATTTGCGGAACGAACAGTTCGGTGAACTGTTTTTTTCTGAGCAATATCATGATTTGAAAGAAAATGCTGACATTTCAGAAGACGAACTTCAGAACAATCTTGCGCTTCTTTTTTCGATTCATCAGAAAGTGGACAATTCTTTGCGAAGTCTTTCAAATCTTACTTCCACATCAAATTTTCCGGAAGGCGGAACAGTCCAGTATTATTCTGACAACAAGGAACAGTTTCCTCTTCAGATTCTGAGCGTTCAGAAAGACGGATTGTGGCTTTCAATTCCAAGAGATGTTCTAAATAACGAAGTAAGGCCGCCGGAGCTTTCAAAAATCAATCTTTTCTATCAGACAAAGACAAATACTGCTTATCTTGCTTCAGTCCGCGTTCTCCGTTACCAGAAAACCACAGACAGCGGAGAAATGGTTGTAAATCATTGCAACAATTTGCAGCGTTACCAGAGAAGACAGTACAAAAGAATCGCAATCAACAGAACCTGCCGTTTTTCTTCTGTAAAAGTTACTACCGGCGGTTCGGGAGAAAATGCAAAGATTACATACACTCCTTTGGAAAATCAGTATCAGGGAACACTTCTGGAACTTTCGGTCGGAGGCTGCAGTATCCTTACAACAATGAACATCAAACCGAATCAATACATTCATCTTTATTTGTCAGTAAACGGACTGGATGAAGATCAGATTACAGGAATCATTGTAAACACAGATGTTTCTCCCGAGACGGACCGTTATGTTCTTCACATTCTTTTCCTGAAAGTAAGCAAAAAAACCAGAAACCGGATTTTTACGAAAGTTTATGATTATGTATGATTTTTTATACAAAGTGAATCATAGAGTTTCTGCAAAACCGGTTTAAAACCATGAAAATTTTAATTTTACTTGTATATTAATAAGTTTTATTAGAGGAAATTGATTTTTTTTTAATCTTGAGGTATTCTAAGGTCATGAGAGTTATCGACTTAAAGAACGTCAACAGAGACGAGGGATTCATTTATTATCGCAGGACTTTTCTTGCTGATGCTGTAATTGAACTTCCTCTTGTTACAGTAACAGTTCCTGTTGAATTTACCATCGAGATGACTCCTCTGGGAAGCAAAGAAATTGACATTGAATTGAAAGATTCTGTTGATTACCCTCTTGTACCTCTTTTAAAACAGTTAAAAGAATGCATCTTGAACAAAGATTCGGAAGGACAACTCCCCTGATCTCCCTCTACACTTCTTCCAGTGAAGAAACAATTAATCTTGGCACAATAATCGGTTCTCTTCTGAAACCTGGTGATGTAATTGCAATGCAGGGAACACTTGCAGCAGGAAAAACCACAATTACAAAAGGCATTGCTCAGGCTTTGGGTGTTGAAGAAACTGTTACAAGCCCTACTTTTACTCTTATCAGTGAATACGAAGGAAAGATGCCTTTGTATCACATGGATGTTTACAGGATTGACACAACAGAAGATTTTGTAAATTTGGGGACAGAGGACATGATTTACGGAAAAGGCGTTTCCATTATTGAATGGAGCGAAAAAATCATGAGCGAACTTCCCAAGCGTACAATTGTTCTTAAACTTGAAGCAGATGACAAAGGCGGAAGAAACATCACACTGTCAAATTTTGACCGCCCGGAATTTATTGAAAAAGCAGAAAAATACATAATTAGGAAGTAATTGAATGAAAGCTCTTGCATTGGACTGTGCGGCCCCTCGCATTACTTTTTTGTGCAAAAACGAAGAAAAAACTGCAAAACTTGAACTTGATATCGGAATGCATCAGTCTGAAGAACTGCTGCCCTCAATAGAAAAAGTTCTTTCTTTGGCAGGTCTTACACCCTCTGAGCTTGAATTCCTTGCTATTACGGGCGGTCCCGGAACTTTTACAGGCCTCAGACTCGGTTTTGCTTGTCTTAAAGCATTGGAGTTTGCAAACAGCATTCCTTTGTACGGGATTCCTACACTTGAAGCTGTTGCATATCCTTTCAGGACATGGCCCGGGGCTGTAGTCCCAGTTATTGATGCAAAAAAAGACCGTTTTTATGCAGCTGTATACAGAAACGGCACATTAAGCACTGAACCTATGGATGCAGAACTTTCTCAGATTGCAGAATGTCTAGATTCAGAAGAAAGGATTCTGGCCGTAGGTGCCGATGCGGAAATGTTTGCGGAACAGTTTTCTGAATCATACCCGCAGCTGAAAGTCACTACCTTTTCGCCGAAAGTTTTTGATTCTACAGAATCACTTCTGGATCTTGCACAGAAAAAGTTTATTGCAGGCGACAAACCTATGCAGGACTACGACGGGCCGGTTTACATCCGCGTAAGTGAAGCAGAAGAAAAACTACAGGAACGCAAGTAAAACAAATCAGTGATTGAGAATATCCTTGAGTTTTGAAAGGTTTCCGGGTTGTAAAGCGGCTTGGTTCTCACTTTGAATGGCGCTGTAAACTTCTTTTCTGAAAACTTTTACTTCTTTGGGTGCATCTACCCCGATTTTTACACTGTCACCACGGACTTCAATTATTGTAAGTGTTATGTCGTTTCCGATGCAGATTTTTTCATTCAGTTTTCTTGACAAAATCAGCATTGGCAACTTCCTTTCTTTGAATTCTCAAGTGATTCCTGAAGAATGTCATGTTTTGTAGACCATTTGGAATCATTCAGGATAACTTGCATTGCTTTGCCGTTGATTTTATTGATTACAAGCGGACCGCGCAAATTTGCTGTTACAGGGCTTCCGTCAACAGGAACAGTAACCACAGCCATAATGATCACGTCCTGAGGCTGAGAAATCCCGATTTTTTTGAGGTATTCATCGTCAATGTCAATTTCGTAATCAGGGCGGAAAATAAAAGGATCCACAACAAGAAAAGACACAGCTTTTTCATCATTGCAGTGAAGCCACATAAAAGGATCGTAATCACTGCTGCAAAGAGAATAATTGTGGTATTCTTCAAAGCCGAAAAGTCCTTCATCCATGTATATTTCTTTCATCAGTTTCTTCCTTTCTGAACCAATATTCACTCAAATTCTTACTTTATCAATTATTTCATGAAATTCAGCAATGAATGGGAATACAAATCACCTGCTGTACTCAAAGTTGCCTGCTGAACATACTGCATCATTTTAAGGTCTGTAATTGCCTGTGTAATGTCCGTGTCACCTTCTTTGGCAACAAGAGCAGTTGCATTGAACTGATTCATCTGGGCTTTGGAAACATTCTGCAAAGCGCGTTCATATTTGGCACCGCTTTCAGACATTTTTGCAAGAAGACTGTCAATTCCTGAGTCAAGAGAACCGAGAACTTTGCCGCCGATGGTTTCATAATCACCCTGAATCATTGCATTTCTGAGGGCAATCACAGTGTCAAAGAGAGACCCGCCTGAAACCTGGGCAGATTCTGCCAGATTGTATGGAGCACGCTGACTTGAATCCTTGATGATTCCAAGATCACTGAGAGTGGAACCTTCAGAATCTTCAAGCCAAAGCTGATGTGCATTTGTTGTTGCAAGATTAAGTCCGTTGGTTACAGGATCAATTGAAGCTTTTACAGCAACATTGGAATTGTTGATTTTTGCAGCAATTGAATAAACATTGTCACCGGCTGTAAGTCTGATGTCCTGTCCGTCAATTGAAATAACGCTGTCTTTTGGAACTGTATAGTCTGTAGCATCACGAAGCCCGTAAAGCTGCTGATTTTCGGCCCAGAAAATGTTTGTGCCGGAATTCTTTATGTTCATGAAAGAGTTTTCATCAACTTCAACGTCATTTGAACCAAGACTTCCGTTATAGACAACATTTGTAATCATTGCACTGCCGCTGCCTTTGACAGGGCCTTCAATAATCTGGAAGGGAGTGCGGTTGGTACTGATTCCCGCAAAAAGCGGAGTTCCGTCTGCACTGACTGCATTTGCATTGGAAATAAGTTCCTGAAGAAGCTGATCAACTTCAACTGCCATGTTTTTAAGGTTTTCTTCGGAATAAATGCCGTTTGCGCCTTCTACAGCAAGTTCCCGGACACGCTGCATAATGTCCAGAGACTGATTCATGTAAGTTTCGGAATAAGAAATGCGGTCTGCAACAGTCTGAGCATTCTTCTCAAACTGATTTGCACGGCTGAGGTAAGATTCATAACGGACAAGGTGTCCTGCAGCAATGGGATCATCACGGAGACTCTGAATCCGGTTCTGAGACGTAACCTGATTCTGCAGTTTGTAAATGCCGGACTCCTGATTTCTCATGGTTCTCTGCAGATCTTTATTTGTCATTGCGCTGGTAATACGTGTCATCTTCCTACCCCTTGATTACATGTTTTTCAGGCACCAAGCCCTAATATAGTATCGAGCATTTTATCCATAATTGTTACTAATTTCGCAGCTGCATTGTAACCGTGCTGGAATTTCAGAACATCAGCCAGTTCTTCATCAATGTTTACGCCTGAAATTGAATCCCGAAGATTTTCAAGGCTGCTCATTACTGCAACCTGATTTTCATAGTTTACCTGGGCCTGTTCACCTTTGAGTCCAACTCTTGTGAGTGTGTCAGCAAAATAATCATCGATGGTGTTTGAAGAACCGATCATTACCTGAGTGTTGCGGATGTTTGCAATTGCAAGAGCTGCAGAACCGTCACCGATTTCTACAGTTCCTTCACGTGAGTGAGAAGCCGCTGCAACTGAAAGAATATCGTTTGTAATTGCCGAATTGACTGCCACATATCCGGCAGGGTTAAGAACGGGAGCAACTGCATACTGGGCAACACCGCCGTTTCCGCTAATGCTTTCTGCACCGACTCCTGCAAGAGCATTAACTGCATTTGCCTGTGCAAAATCATAGGCACCGGCTTCACCGCTTTCTGCAAGAAGTCCTGCATAACCGCTGAGAAAAAAGCCTGAATCTTCCACATGGCGGATTACAAAATCAGGATTGTTTTCTGAAGAAGCTGTTGTACCTTTAAGAACAAGATTGTTGTTCCGGTCAAGATAAGCTTTGACTTCACCGTCCGAGTCATTGATGCGGTTTACGATTGTCTCAACCGTATCAGTGGAATAATAATTTACTGCAATGTTTCCTGAATGGCCGGAAATTGTAATTGTACCTTCAAGGCCCGTCTGCTGCTGAGGATCCAATGTATTGGAACCGGTCATGCGGAAAATGTATGAAGTGTCTTCAACACCGTCACCGTCTCTGTCAAAGTTTCCCATGTTGTTTGCGACAAAAGGCTGCTCTACAAAGAAATCAAGACCTGTCACACTGTTTGCGCCGATTCCGTTGCGATGGATATCGTTTACAAGATCAGCAAAGTTCATGGTCATTGTGTTCAGGTTCTGAATTTCGTTTCTAAGGTCAACATCACGAAGTTCAATCAGTGCACCGAGTGAACCGCCGGAAACTTCCACATCTTTTCCGGTGTCAGACCATACAACCTTTGAATAGCCGCTGTTGTCCAATGTAGGTTCAACATTGAATCCGCGGGCAACGCCACCCTGTACCAGAACACGTCCGCCCACATGAACCATGAATTCGTCCCTGTCCCGGCGTTCTGTAGTAATGTCAGCCAGTTTTGACAGTTTGTCTACCATCAGGTCACGCTGGTCATACAAATCGTTGGGTTTGTCACCAATTGCTTCACTGCGGGAAATTTCTTTGTTCAACGCTGCAATGCGTTCTGCGTAATCATTAATCTGAGAAACAGTTGCTTCAATGTCACCGTTCAAAAGAGTTCCGATTCCTGACAGACTCGTATACTGCTGACGGATTGATTCAGCAAGTGTTTCACCGCGGGTTACAACTGCCTGACGGGCGGCTTTTGTTTCAGGATAAAGCGCAAGTTCCTGCCATGATTCCCAGAATTTGTCCATGTTGGAACGGACTGAAGATTCACCCAAATCGTTGAAAACATTTTCAATCATTGAATAATAGTTTTCACGGGTGCTCCAATAAGATTCCTGGTTTGCCTGAGCAACAATGCGGCTGTCAAGCATTTCATCGCGGACACGTTCAATGCTTTGTGCTGAAATGCCCTGACCGATCTGACCTGCTGTTTCCGCACGGTTCAAGTCAGGACGATAAAGCGGATCATACTGAGAAATCTGTACACGCTGACGTGAATAACCTTCAGTGTCCGCATTTGAGATATTGTGTCCTGCAGTGCTGATTGCCTGGCTGTGAGCCAGCAGACTGCGTTTTCCCATTTCAATTCCTGCAAAAGTACTGGACATAACTTACCTCGCTCAAGACAATGTATTCAAAAGAATGGATTCAGGATTAGGGCGACAGATTGCGCCATTACGTGAATAAAGTGTATTGCGTTTGCCTGAAATTGCTTTGTCGAAAATTCCCTGCAAAAATCCCCGTGTAATTGAAATGTAAGAATTGAGAGCATCGTTTTCTGCACGGGAAGCAACAAGTTTTTTATGAATTGAATAAAAAAGAGGATTCTTTTTTACGGAAGAAGAAAGTTCTTCTGAAGTTTCAAGGATTTTTACCCGCTGATTTTCCAACTGTGAAAAATCTTTTGATAAACCTGAAAGCTGAGCAATATGCTGCTCAAGATTGATCCAATTGCGTTCCGTAACATCGGAGCGGATTTCTTTCTGAACTGCCAGAATCTGATCAAGTTTCTGGTCCTGCCCCTCAAGGATATTCTGTAAATCGTTTGTAACATCCATTTTCACACCACCTGCATTTAATATCGGTTTTTGAAAATGGAAGTTTAGTCAGTTTTTTACAGTTGCTGAACGGAATTTTCCCGGCGGAACTCCATGAATTTTCTTGAATACGCGGCAAAAATATGCCTGATCCTGAAAACCGCATTTTTCAGAAACTTCAAAAACAGTGGCATTGGTATGAAGAAGCATTTGAGAAGCAAGATAAATCCTGTATCTGTTAAGATATTCCCAGGGAGAAAGCCCGGTTTCTTTATGGAAAATTCTTGTAAGATAATCTTCACTTACATGAACATAATCAGCAAGTTTCCATCGGGAAATCTGTGTTCCTGAATTTGCATTGAGATAGCAGATTGCTTTTTTTACAAGAGCGCCCGTATCAGGCGGAAGAATTTCTTCACCTGCGAGCAAAGCCATTGCACGCCGTGCAAATTCAGGGCTTTTTGCAATGGAAGTGTTGCAGAGAATAACACGGGGAACACGAATCAGTTTTGAAACCTGTTCTTCGTCTTTAACATGTTCTCCCAAAACCAATACAGGACACATTACAGTTGAGGGAGTACATCGGACTTTTTCAACTGCTTCTGCATCAAGAAAGTCGAAGACCACCATGGAAGGAGTGATTTTTTCAAGAGTTTCTTCAAAACTTTCCATTGAATTGATGAAAATTGACTGATTATAAGGGGCCCATGAAAAATTCTCCGTAAAACTTTTTCCGATGAACAGAATCGGATTTGAAACTCCGCTTGTCATTTTCTTTTCAAAAAGCGATGTAAAGTTCTTGATTTTTTTCAGTTCGGAAGTTGCCATTGCTGTTCTGCAAAGAAATGCGGATGAAGCAAAAGGTTCCGTTGCTCTGTTGGCATAAATGCGTCCCCAGTCTTCTTCCGGTGCAGAATCTGCATTCCATTGGTAAAGTTCGGCAGAAGCAGCAGCGGCTTTGCAGGAAAATTTGGGCCAGGGGTAAGTAATCCTGATTGAATCAGAATTTTTTTCAATGCCGGCACCCAAAAGCATACAGATTCTTTCTGCAAGAAGAACATCATTTCTCTGCCACAAATCTTCTGACATGGTTTTGTCCGCTTCAAAAAGGAACAGAAGACCTGAATCGATTTCCTTTAAAACAACATCTTCCAAATTTCTTCCTGAAATTTTTGCAAAGATTTCCAATGCCTGAAGAAGACGTTCCGGATCTCCGTAAATCAGGGGGAAACTTCCGGGAGGAGCGCTGTTTCCAACAACGGTACCCACCTGAAAAAGATATTTTTCAAAAGGAAGTTCGTTTTTCTGCGACAATGTAAGATCCAGAACAAGATTTGTCTTTTCCACCTGCTCTTCAATGCTGTTCTTTATGAAAACCATTTCAGAAGAAAGAATGTCCTGATCCGTACAACCTGAAAGAACCATGCTCTGAATCTGGTCAATTTTGCGCCCCAACTGCATCAAAGGTTCGCACAAATCACTTCCCATGTTTGCAAAAAAATCCGTCTTGGACATTTCCGCTTTTTCGGCACGTTCACGGGCTACGGAAGTTTCTTCAAAAAGGAAGACACCTGTCAGGCTGCTGCTGATGATTGAACGCAATTCTTCAAAAAGTGTTCCTTCGTAGGCGGGAACATTGCAGACAAAATAACCGATGGGCTGCTTTTCCATAAAAAGCGGCTGAACAAGAAAAACACCTGATTCAAACCCGCTTACACTTTCGGGAAGCAGTTTCTTTGCATCAAAAACTTCTCCCTCAAAAAAACAGTTTTCGGGTGTAAAACCGCCGGCAAAAACAGATTCTTTCTCTGATTTTGAATAAGCGCCTGTCAGAACAAGTGCGGCTGAATGAATGCCGATACGGGGAAGATGCTCGTGAAGCATTTCAAGAAGATTGATTCTGCTGCGGGCTGCCAAAAGCTGACATTTTAGAGAATTCAGTTCTGCCTGAAGCCTGCGTTCATTGTATTTTGCTGATTGAAGAACCCGGTTTTGTGCAAGAGAAACTGCCAGGAGAAAACGGTTTTCCAAACTGGCACAGAAGCCCACAGGAAGAAAATCTGCAGCCTTGGCCAATGCAAAACCTTTGAAAAGAAGGCGAAGATCCATGTCCTGAGAGAAAAAACGTTCCAACGATTTGTCTACAAGAGAAAAAAGCATTGCTTCGTCATCACTTTGAAGGCCGTTGACAATGGGTTCAATTATTGCATTGGTACTGATTTCATCAAGGCGGAACAATTTTGCAAGAGCGTTTTTAAGCTGGGCAGGCGTGTGGCTTACAGGAACTGATACTGCGTCATTTGTTGCAAGAGAATTGGCTACAGAGCATCCGCAGGATTCGCGGATAACCACATCAGCAGAAAGAACCAGATCCTTCGGTTCGCCCCCACCGGCAAGCAGGTCTTTTATCATTTTGAGAGCGCTCAGTTCCAATGCATCATAAGGCATGTGGACCGTGGAAAATGCGGAACCCATGATACGGCTTTCTACAGAATCATTGAAACCGGCACAGGTAAAATCATCAGGAACAGAAAACCCTGAGCGCTGAAGAAACTTTACCGCAGAAAAAGTCATAAGATCACTTGCACCGATAAGCACATCAAAATCACGTCCGGGAATCAGTCCCCTTTCCTGATACAATTGTTTTACTGCTTCTTCGCCTTCTCCCCAGGCAAAAGGATCTGACACAAGTTTAGAGCGGCGCATGTCGTAACCGCAGGACATCATTACGTCACAGAAAGCACGGAACCGTTCTACAGAAGAAGAGTGGTTTGAAGGTCCGCGCAGAAAAGCAATGCGATAAGCACCGTGTTCATGGACAAAATGGCGGACAAGAGAAGCCATTCCGTTATATGCATCGAATTTTACGCATCCGTGTCCCGGCATTTTATGGGCAATTGTCACGTACGGCAAAGGAGAAAGATTATTATGGAAAGCATTCAGTTCATCAACGGTTATTTCACCACCGATTGATGAACCCCAGCTGATGAGTCCGTCAAGGTTTTCCGTGTTTGCAAGGCGATAAATTGAATTTCTAAGGTATTCGGAATCCTTTACGGCATTGAGTTTTCCGCCGGGAAAAACAAAAAAAGCGGAATCAGTGTGAGAAGCTTCTTTAACGAGAGTTTTCCACATTGGAGATGCGGAACCCGTATGAATAGAGCCAAGAATAAAGCCAATACGTGATTTTTTGTTCGCCATATCGTTATTGTACAAAAAGAAAACACTAAAAACAATAGCGGATTTTTCGCCCCCTGATTAGTATAATGACGGAATTATACAAATAGACTTCAACCAAATTTTACACCGACAATGCGTTTTATCAAAGGAGATTTTATATGGAATTACAGCCAATCAACAAGGTAATCAAGACAGTTAAGCGCCCTGAAAAAGTGCTTCAGTTCGGAGAAGGAAACTTTCTGCGCGCTTTTGTAGACTGGCAGATTGACAATGCAAACGAAAAATCCGGATTCAACGGAAATGTTGTTGTTGTCCAGCCTCTTCCCCAGGGAATGATTGATGCAATCAACAGTCAGGACGGACTTTACACAACAGTTCTCCGCGGACTCCGTGACGGAAAACCTACAGTTGAAACAAGAGCAATCAATTCAATCAGCCGCTGCATCAATCCCTACAGCGATTTTGAAACCTACATCAAATGTGCAGAAAACCCTGACCTGCGTTTTATTGTTTCAAACACAACAGAAGCAGGTATTGCATACGATCCTTCCGTAAAACTGGACGACAAACCTCAGGCTTCTTATCCCGGCAAACTTACCGCTTTCCTCTACAGAAGATTCCAGTTCTTCAAAGGCGATGTTTCAAAAGGTCTTATCATCATTCCCTGCGAACTTAGCGAAGACAATGGTCTTAACCTGAAAAAATTCATCCTCAAACACGCTGAAGACTGGAAGCTTGGCGAAGAATTCCTTGACTGGTTCAACAAAGGCTGCGATGTCTGCTCAAGTCTTGTTGACCGCATTGTTCCCGGTTACCGCCCTCTTATGGCAAAAGAAGAAAACGGAAAAACACAGGCTGAAAACCTTTGCGAAAAACTTGGTTATCAGGACAATCTTCTTGATTCTGCCGAACTTTTCCACCTTTGGTGCATTGAATCAGAAAAAAGCCACGAAGACGAACTTCCTTTGGTCAAAGCAGGACTTAATGTGGTTTGGACTCCCAACATGGAATTCTATCATACACGCAAAGTCCGCATTCTGAACGGTACACATACAATGACAGTTCTTGCAGCTTATCTTAACGGCTTGAACTTTGTTCAGGACTGCTTCAAGAATGAACTGGTCTACAAGATGATGAAAAAAGGTCTTTTCCAGGAAATCATCCCTTCAATTGACGGTGACCAGCAGGAACTGATCAATTACGCAAACGACGTTTTTGAACGCTTCCAGAATCCCTTCAATCCTCATGCTTTGCTTGACATTTCATTGAATTCAGTTTCCAAATTCTGGGCACGTGATCTTCCAAGCGTAACCGGCTACATGAAGAAAACCGGAAAAGTTCCGGAAGTTCTTTCCTTTGCAATGGCTGCTCTCATGGCTTTCTACGAAGGAACCGAAATGGTACAGAACGAACGTGGAGCAACTGTTCTCAAAGGCAACCGCAACGGTGAAACTTATTTCATCAATGACAGCAAAGAAGTTCTTGAGACATTTGCAGACCTTTACAAAAACGGCCGGGATGCAAAAGCTGTTGCACATGCTGTTCTTTCAAACACAGCTTGGTGGAAAGAGGATCTTACAAGACTTGAAGGCCTTGAAGAAGCTGTCTGTACACACTTGAACAATATCTGGACACTGGGCATTACCAAAGCAATTGAAATTGCTGCAGAATAAGGAAACTTAAAAAATGCAGAATCCTTGTATCAGAATTCATCAGGATGATGTTGTTGCCGTAGCACTTGAGCCCCTTTCCGAAGGGTCTCAGGTTTTGGGCGTAACTCTTCTTGAAAATATTCCTCAGGGTCACAAGTTTGCCCTGAAAAATCTGGAACCCGGGGACAGAATCATCAAATACGGTTATGCCATCGGAGAGGCTTCCTGCCCCATCAAAGCAGGACAGCATGTTCATGTGCACAACACTCATACACTGCTTTCTGAAAGTGCCGAATACAAGTACGACGCGGAAGGGGCAAAAAAAGCTGCGGAAGACTGGCGCGAAAAAAATCCGCTTCCGGCAACTGTTCCTTCTGTCAAGGCATACCGCCGCAAAAACGGCACAGTGGGAATCCGCAACGAAATCTGGATTGTTCCGACTGTAGGCTGTGTAAACCGCATTGCAGAAAACCTTGCTTCTTGGGCAAACGGAAAATTCTTGGGCGGAGAACCGAAACCGAATCAGGCCGGAGGACTTGAAGGTGTTTTTGCATGGACACATCCCTACGGCTGTTCACAAATGGGTGACGACCATGCACAGACACGCACGGTTCTCGCAGACCTTGTAAAGCATCCCAACGCAGGCGGCGTTCTTGTCCTTGCTTTGGGCTGCGAAAACGTTACAATGGCACAGTTCAAAGAAGCCTTGGGCGAATGGGACGATGAAAGAGTCAAATTTCTTACAGCCCAGGAATCTCAAGATGAAATTGCAGAAGGCAGGGAGCTTCTTTCTCAGCTTGCTGAAGTTGTTTCAAAAGACCGCCGTGAATCAGTTCCTGCAAGCGAACTTGTAATCGGAATGAAGTGCGGCGGTTCCGACGGTCTTTCAGGAATTACGGCAAATGCTCTTGTAGGCCGGGTTTGCGACACAATGGCAAGCCTTGACGCATCGGTCATTCTTACGGAAGTTCCTGAAATGTTCGGCGCAGAACAGATGCTCATGGACCGCTGCAAAGACAGGGAAATGTTTGACAGAACCGTAACCCTTATCAACAACTTCAAAGATTATTTCACCCGTCACGGTCAGGTAGTTTACGAAAATCCTTCTCCGGGAAACAAAGCCGGCGGAATCACTACACTTGAGGACAAATCTTTGGGTTGTGTCCAAAAAGGCGGAAAAGCTCCCGTATGCGGCGTTCTGAACTACGGACAGCGCATGGCGGAAGTGGGTCAGCACGGTCTTAACCTCCTTGAAGGACCCGGAAACGACATTGTAAGCACTACCGCCATGACAGCTGCAGGTGCACACATGATTCTTTTCACAACCGGCCGCGGAACTCCTCTGGGAGCACCGGTACCCACAATTAAAATTGCTACAAATCACCCTCTGGCTGAGAAAAAATCAGGATGGATTGATTTTGACGCATCTTATACACTGGAAAACGGTTTTGAAGAAGAACGGGACAAACTTCTTGCAATGATTTATGATATTGCATCAGGCAAAATCCAGACACGGAACGAAACCAACGGCTACAGAGAAATTGCCATTTTCAAAGAAGGAGTTACTCTATGAAAAAATTCATGGATCAAGATTTTCTGCTGGAAACAGACACAGCAAAAGCACTTTTCAATGCAATCAAGGACAAACCGATTTGGGACTATCATTGTCATCTGATTCCTCAGCAGATTGCAGACAACAAAAAATTCGACACAATCACAGACATCTGGTTGGGCGGAGACCATTACAAGTGGCGTCAGATGCGCACTTTCGGAATTGAAGAAAAACTGATTACCGGAGACGCTGATCCTTATGACAAATTCATGGCTTGGACAAAAACTGTTCAAAACCTGATCGGCAATCCTCTTTATCATTGGACTCATCTGGAATTGCAGCGCTACTTCGGGATTTATGAACCCCTCACTGAAAAAACAGCACCTGCAATTTACAAAAAAGCAAACGAAATGCTTGCCACAGACGATCTTTCAGTAAAAGGCATTCTGAACAAATTCAATGTTTATGCAGTCGGAACCACGGACGACCCTGTTGATGACCTGGCATGCCATTCTGCAATTGCTTCCGGAACTGCAAAAATCGGAACACTGAATACAAAAGTTGTTCCTTCTTTCCGCCCGGACAAGGCAATTCACGTTGATGCACCGGTTTTCAAAGACTACATTGCAAAACTTGCAGAAGTAAGCGGCGAAGAAATCCATTGTCCAAAATGTGTTGTACGTGCCCTTGAAAAACGCCTTGATTACTTTATTGAAAAAGGCTGCCGTGCTTCAGACCATGCTCTGGAATATCCGCCAATGACAGCACCTGCAACTGCTGAAGCAAAAGCTGAGGAACTGAAACTTGCAAAAATCGCTTTTGACAAGGCAATGGCCGGTGAAAAACCCGCACAGGCAGAAGCCGACGCATACCGTTCTTTCATCCTCTGCGGACTTGCAGCTGCATACAGGAACAAAAATGTTGCAATGCAGCTTCATATTGCAGCCATCCGCAACAACAATCCCAGCATGATGGCAGCACTTGGTCCTGACACAGGTTATGACGGAAGCCATGACAAAGAAATGAGCGCCGGCCTTGCAAGTCTTCTCGGACGTATTGAAGAAGACGGCGGACTGCCCAAGACAATCATTTACACACTGAACCCCAAAGATTATTACGCTATCGGAACTCTTATCGGATGTTTCCAGGGTGCAGGCGTTAAAGGAAAGATTCAGATGGGTTCTGCCTGGTGGTTCTGTGATCACAAAGACGGAATGGAAGAACAGATGAAAGTTCTCGGAAACCTGGGAATGCTCAGCTGTTTCGTAGGTATGCTTACTGACAGCCGCAGTTTCCTTTCATATCCACGTCACGAATACTTCCGCCGCATTATGTGCAATCTGATCGGCGGTTGGGTTGAAAACGGAATGTATCCTGCAGACATGGAACAGCTTGAAAAAATTGTCAGCGGAATTGCTTTTGACAACGTAAAAGCTTATCTGGCTTAAAACCATTGTTCTACAAAGAAAAAAGGCGTTGCAACATTTGATGCAGCGCCTTTTTTTTGCAGATTATTTTTTTGTCAGAAAGAAATCAGCAGCTGCCAAAACCGCTGAAATAAATACTGCACTATCGCCGGAATCCAGAAAAAAACTGATTACAGTACCGAAGTTTCAAAAGGCTGCAATGTAACTTCTACAGTTTTTCCGTCTGTGCACAGAATGCCGGTTTTCTGAACAGATTCGCTGTTGTTGATTACAACAAGTTTTTTGCTTTCTTCATACCAGGCACATTCAGTCATCACATTGGAACACAGAAGTTTTGCTTTGTCAGAAGCAGAAACTCCCATGACAACACAAAGTGCATTGTAAAGAATGCGTGTAGCTTCAAAAGAGAATTTCCAGTTGCTGAAATAAACTGTTTTTCCTTTGTCAGCAGATTTTGCGGCAATAAGAGGCACTCCGTCTTTTACAGCAACTACATTGGTTTCATCACAGTTTACAAAAACGCCCTCTTCTGCTTTGAACAATTCTGCAACACAGTCCGGGCAAAGCCCGTCAAGAAGCCCGAATTTGTCTTCACCGCATTCTGCTTTGAATTTGCCTATACACTTTTTCGTTCCGGTGTCTTTTTCAACGCCAAGCAAATCATTGAGCTGGAAATATTTTCCGTTGGAATAAACCGCTGCAGGCTCATGAACTCCGATAAATCCGCCGCCATTGCATACAAACTCAGTAACTTTGGAAACAAGCACATCGTTTTTCCAGTAATCGCCGCCGCTCCATGCGGAATAAGCAGATCCGGCATTGATCAGAGCTTTTACGTCAGAGGGAATACCTTTTTCAATGATTTCATCAAAACTGAGGAAACATACATCAAATGGAAGCCCTGCCAAAGATTCAAGCACATTTGTCAGATCAACTTCAGGATGTTCGTGAAGATGTCCGGAACAGTTCCATGTGCGCAAACTTCCCCAGCTGTGAATAACAGCAACTTTTCCGGGAATTGTATAAGGTGCACAAGTTGTATTCAGTTTTTTGAGGAAGCGGAATTCATCAGCCACTTTTGCCATATAATCGCAAAAAGCAGGAGATTCTTCCGTTAGATGCAGGTATCCGCCCAAACCGATGCGGTCAACAGGATTACGGAGCAAAGCACGGCGAACCTGAATCCAGTATTTACCGGCATCAATTTCAGGGTGTCCGCCGGGAGCAAAAGTGGGTTCTCCTGTAAGCCCTGTAGGAAACAGATAAGGGTGGAAACGAAGCTCATGAGTGTTTACACCTTTTGCACCGGCACACATGCGAGCTTCAAAACCGTTGAAAACACATTTTATAAGTCCGTCAAAACCGAAATCTTTAAAACGCGGGGAATAAGGTTCAACACCAATCCAGCTGTCATCATAGAAAACGTATGCTTTTTTGCCGAAAGAATGAACAATGTCAATCAGTTCACGGCCTTTTTCAACAACAAATTCGTTGATGTAGTCCATCCACATCCTGTATTTTTTTGAAGGAACATTGTGGGTGGCATTGTATTCACCGCCGTTGACGAAATCTTCGGATGTCATTTTTACACCCGTCTTTTTTTCAAAGGCACGGAGGTGTGAAGGATTTGCAGTAAAATCATAACTGCCCCAATCACTGAACCGGTCACGGCAGGCTTTGTTGTCGCTCCAGAACCAGGCAAAGTTGTAGAACATTGAGGTAAAGCGCACAACTGTCGTGTCAGGATTAGCCTTGCACCAGGCTGTAAGCCATTCTTTGAAATGTTCCATCACTTCAGGATAAACCGGATCAATTGCACGGACATGTTCTTTTGTCCAGTTGTTGGTCACATGGTTGTACATGGAAATTTCTTCCCAAATACGTACCGCAAGAAAGTTTACGGTATATCTGTGGTAAGGAACCGCATTCCGTACTGTTACCGAATCATC
>JAKSTU010000016.1 GCA_024402435.1 Treponemataceae bacterium | reverse complement strand
GGGAGAAAGCAGTCCGCGACTACGATTCCTGCATTGCAGAAGCCGAAGAACGCGGTCGGGCCAGGGGCGTCGCAGAACAGCGCGCTGCCGATCGGGCAGAAATAGCCCGGCTTCTGGAAGAAGTCAACCGTCTGAAAGCAGCAGTTTCAGAAAGCAAAAACTGAATCCTGTCCCTGCCCAAAAACATCGCTGCCGGAGTCAGGCCGGTTCCGGCGAGCGAACCGTGTTGAAAACAAAACAAACTTGAACAAAGCCCGAAAAAATGAACACACTGAATGCGCCCACTGTCATATTGGTGCAATGAACGCAGCGAATACACCCCTACTGTCATATTGAGCGGAATGAGCGCAGCGAATGCACCCCGCTGTCATATTGAGCGAAATGAGCGCAGCGAATACACCCACTGTCATATTGAGCGGAATGAGCGGAGCGAATGAAGTCGAAATATCTCTCCAACTCTATAAACGCAGTGTTCAAATCCTACGACAAAAACTTGTTTTTATTGCTCAAAATGCCACACTTTTTCAACATTTCCAAAAGACATGCCCGCCGGAGTCACAGTTTTCGTTGCGTGCTTGCTTGTGCACCAGCACAACTCAAGCTTAGCAACAAAACTTTGACGGAAGGCAGCTATGTTTTTTTCCTTTCCTGTTTTCCAACTTGAACCATAGCTGCCGGAGTCGGACTGGCACCGGCGTGCGAACTTGTGCGCAGCACAACTTGAGCAAAGCCGGTCCGTCTGACGAAAGGCAGCTATAGTTCAAAACTGTTGCGGGTATTCCTTGTGTTGCGCTATAATTTTCCCGGAACTAACCCAAGATTTCCGGGTTTTTCCAGTAGGAGAATTCATACTATGGAATTTATTGACGGTGGAGTAACCGCACCCCAAGGCTTTTATGCCAACGGAATCCGCAGCGGAATAAAAGCAAGCCGCACAAAAGAAGACACAGCTCTTGTCGTTTCACAGATTCCCTGTGTAGCCGCAGGAGTTTTTACAAAAAATCTGGTCAAGGCAGAAACTGTAAAACTGACCAGAAAACGCATTGAAAATCATCGGGCACAAGCCTTTATTGTCAACGTTGGTTATGCCAACGCCTGCACAGGCGAAGAAGGCGCAAAAGTTGCACTTCGTGAAGCAAAAGCTGCAAAAGAAGCACTTGTCCGTTTTGCACAGAACGGTTCCGTACTTGAAGACGGACAGAAACCCCAGTGGCAGAATCTTTCTGAAGACGATGTTTTCGTCTGTTCAACCGGAGTCATCGGTCAGCAGGTTCCTGTACAGATTATAGAAGATCATATTGATGAACTTGCTTCCGGACTCAGCAAAAAAGGCCATGAAAAAGCCCGTATTGCAATCATGACGACCGACACCAAATACAAAGAATTTGCAGTCAGAACAACAATCGACGGCAAAACCGTCACCATCGGAACCATGGCAAAAGGAAGCGGAATGATCCACATCAACATGGGAACAATGCTGGGATTCATTACCACTGACTGCGCCATAAACTCAGAAATGCTCGAAAAAGCACTTCGCTCAAGCATTGAAGGAACCTACAACTGTGTTTCTGTTGACGGAGACACCAGCACAAACGACACATTGGTAATCCTTGCAAACGGACTTGCCGGCAACAAAGAAATTACAGGTCCCGGTGCTGATTTTGATGCTTTCCTTGAAGCACTGAATGCCCTCAATACAAAAATCGCCCGAAAAATTGCAGCAGACGGCGAAGGCGCAGAACACCTTCTTGAATGTACCGTAACAGGTGCAAAAGACACAGAAACTGCCCGGGCTCTTGCCAAAAGCGTTATTTCATCCAGTCTTGTAAAAGCCGCATTCTTCGGCAAAGACGCCAACTGGGGCCGCATTCTTTGTGCAATGGGTTACAGCGGACAGTTCTTTTCTCCGGAAAAATGCAGCGTTTCATTCAAAAGCGCAGCATCCGGCGGCATGATGGTAAAAGTCTGTGATCACGGTGCTGACGTTGCTTTTGATGAAGACAAAGCAAAAATCCTTCTTTCAGAAGAAGAAGTGAACATTCTCATTGAACTTGAAGACGGAAACGCAAGCGGCACTGCATGGGGCTGCGATCTTACATACGAATACGTAAAAATCAACGGAGATTACCGTACATAATCCGCAACGCGGAAAATCGGAGGACAACATGAGTACACACATCAACGCAAAAGACGGCGCAATTGCCGACACAGTTCTGCTGCCCGGAGACCCTCTCCGCGCAAAATTCATTGCAGAAACATTCCTTGAGAACGCCGAATGCTACAATCAGGTTCGCAACATGTTCGGCTATACAGGAACTTACAAGGGAAAACGGATTTCTGTTCAGGGAACCGGCATGGGACAGCCTTCCCTTTCAATCTATGTAAACGAACTGTTCCAGTTTTACGGCGTTCAGAAAGCCATCCGTATCGGAACATGCGGTGCCATCCATGAATCAACAAAAGTCCGCGACATCATCATTGCAATGAGCGCCTGTACCGATTCAAGTCTGATGAACCAGCGTTTCGGAGATCTGCATTACGCTCCCACTGCAGACTTTGACCTGATGCAGAAAGCTTACAATGCCGCAATCAGCCGCAATGTCACACCGATCATGGCTTCTGTAACATCAAGCGACCTGTTCTACGATGAAAACGAGAACTGGAAACTTTGGGCAAAATACGGAGTAAAGGGAATTGAAATGGAAAGTGCCGAACTTTATACACTGGCAGCAAAATTCCAGCGCAAAGCACTTTCTATCCTCACTGTGTCCGACCACATTGTTACAGGCGAAGCAACAACTGCAGAAGAACGCCAGAAAACATTCACAACAATGATGGAAATTGCTCTGGATGCAGCCACTGCAGAATGAATCACCTGATCATTCCTGATTGAATCTGATTTGAATGGGCTCCTGAACTGATTCGGGAGCCTTTTTTTGTCAACGGACAGATTTTCCCGACCGCTAAGGAAAAGGTTGACCTGTCTGTACCGCCTCTGACTTTTACAGCTGTGCGGAAACTTCTTCCCAAAGAGCGGTAGTTTCTTCAATTTTTGTCGCCAAAGCTTCTATTTCCTGCTGAACTTTCTTGCTTTTTATGCCGTCAGAATACACTTCCGGTGTTGCAAGCTGTGCTTCCAGATCACTTTTTTTCTCTTCAAGCTCACCGATCAGGTTCATCAGCCGTTCTTCTTCTTTTTCAAGTTTGCGGCGTTCGGCCTTGAGCTTTTTCTGTTCTTCCCAGTTTTTGCTGCCTTCAGACTGATCAGATTCCGCGCTTTGTACAGCAGAAGATTTTGACGCACCGGAATTACCATTTGCCACGCCCGCAGCGGAAGAACCTGGTTCAACAAGACCAAGACGCTCTTTTTCAAGCTGTTCCATGTAGTAGGCGTAATTGCCGGGAAACTGCCGTGACTTGCAGGGAGTAAGTTCCAGAACACGGGTTGCAAGGCTTTCAATAAAGCCCCGGTCGTGGGAGACAAAGATTACCGTTCCGCCGAAGCCTTTCAGTGCATCAAGAAGCACATCCTTTGAATGCATGTCCAAATGGTTTGTCGGCTCGTCAAGAATCAGCAGATTTACAGGTTTGAGCAGCAGGCGCAACAGTGCAAGACGGCTTTTTTCACCGCCGGAAAGCACGTCTACAGATTTGTACACGTCGTCACCGCGGAAAAGGAACGCGCCCAACATGTCCCGCAATTTGGGAATCAGCTCCAGAGGCGCCTCAGACTCAAGCATTTCAAGCATGGACATGCTGCCTTTCATGGCTTCTGCATTGTCCTGAGAAAAGTAACCGATGCTTACGCCTGCACCCAGTTTGAAACTGCCGGTAAATGCCGTGTCCTGCCCTGCAACAATTCGGAGCAAGGTGGTCTTTCCGGCGCCGTTCCGTCCGGCAACAACAAGCCTGTCTCCGTTTTCCACAACCAGATTCAGGTCGCGGAGCACTTCATGAGCAACAGGAGAAGCCTGTTCCGCAGAAGGTTCACTGTAATAAGTTTTTCCGAGACCTTCCGTTGTAAGGACAAGTCTTCCGGAATGAGGCGCCTGCGGGAATGAAAAATGGATTTTCTTGAGTGTTTCCGGTATTTCAATGCGGTTTGCAAGAAGTTTGTCCAGCATTTTCTGCCGTTCCTGAGCCTGTGCCGCTTTTGTAGCTTTGTAGCCGAAACGCCGTATGAAATCTTCCAGTTTCCGGATTTCTTCTGTCTGCAGTTCATACTGAGCCATAAGAGTATCCAGTTCAACCCGGCGCACTTCTTCATAATGAGTATAGTTTCCGGCATATCTGTGCAGGTTGCCGTTGAAAAGTTCGTAGACTTCATTGACAGTAACGTCAAGAAAATACCTGTCATGGCTTACAAGCAGAAAACCGCCTTCAAAGTTCAAGAGGAATTCTTCAAGCCATGCACGGGCTTCAATATCAAGATAGTTTGTCGGTTCGTCCAAAAGCAGAATGTCAGGAGACTCAAGTAGTGCCTTTGCCAAAGCAATGCGCATCTGCCAACCGCCGGAAAATTCTTCCACAGGACGGTTCATGTCTTTCTGCAGAAATCCCAGTCCCAAAAGAGTCTGCTCTGCCAAAGTTGCACGTCTGTTCCAGCCTGATTCTTCAAGCCATGCGATTATTTCGCTGTGGCGTTCAACCAGTTGTGCAGAACCGGGACCGTCAGGATTCTGTGCCAGCTGATCCCCTATCCGCTCCATTTCTTCATGCAGTTGATAGCCGCGGTAAAAAGCCCGGTCCGTTTCTTCAAGCAATGTACATCCGTGATGTACAATACCGGATTGAGGCAGATACACAATGCGGCAGTTTTTTTCCACTGCTCTGTCACCGCTGTCGGCTTCCATTTTGCCGGCCATTACCTTCATCAAAGTGGATTTTCCGGAACCGTTGGCACCTGTCAGAGCCGCTCTGGTTCCTTTTGCAAGATTGACGGAAACATCTTTCAGAACATCCCTGTCCCCGAAAGCCAGACTTACTTTGGAAAACTGAACAAAAGACATTGTTTACTCACTTACAAAAGAAAAAAACATGACCATTGAATCACTTCCGCGGCTCGTAATTACAGAATCACGGTATGTAACTTTTGTGGCATCTTCCAGACGGAGTCCTGTATCTTCAATTGTATAAAGGAACGTAATTCCATCAGAAAGTCCGTCAAATTTGAATGTAATCGCTCCGTCATAAGTGAACGCAAGAGAATTGGTAAGGAATTTGTCAAAGACCACAGTTCCTTTCTGTCCCGCTTTTGCCGGAATGATTGAAGGTGAAAGCAGATCATAATCCGTCCAAGTAAACTGATTGTCTCCATAAAACTGGAGTTTTCCGTAATAGGAACTGCTGTATCCTGATTTGCTCAATGAAACAAGAGAATCAAACAGGCCTGCCCTGCGTTCCTTTTCTTCAGAAATAATCGTGCTTACATCTTTTGAAAGAGTAACCAGATTGTAAGAAGTAGGCATTCCTTTTTCGTTCATGTATTGAAGAACAATGTAACTGGAAGAACGGATTGTTACTGCAAGAGGCGTTTCGTTGAATTTGTAGACATTTGCAGTTGTTTTCGTAACACCGGAATACGGATAAGTAAGATTAAGATCTTCGTTTTCAAAGTGAATCGTACCGGATTCGGCGCCCGGATCAAAAGCAATCTTGTTTTTGATTACAGACAGGTCAATGGTATTGCGTTCCATTAATGTTTTGTATTCTTCAGGATACCATTTTGTTGCAAGCATTTTCTCAAGAGCTTCGTCAACCTGTTCCACGATTATCTCACGACCCTGATTTTCATCCATTTCGTTGAAAAGCCGGAGGTTGTAAGAAAAACACCATCCGATTGTTCCGTCCGAAGCCAGAACACGGAGCCATTCACCTTTCAAAGTTGTATTTCCTGTAATTTCTCCGGCACGGCCCTTGTAAAGCACTTTGATCACTTCATCTTTGCGGAGACGGTAAACCTGTTTGGCCGTATTCTCCGCCTGTGCACGGATCGGAAGTCCGTCAAGCACAACGCGGGCATACATGTGCTGGAATTCCGTGTAAGGTGCGGCCACATCCTGAATTTTGCGCTCCGCAACCGGGTCAGTTACCTGCCAGAGCGGAACATCCACTTTTTCACCTGTCTGGGGCAAAGCAATAATATACTGATGACTGATATTTGATTTTACGTAGATTGGAACAATGTCACCGTCATGCAGGTCGTATTCAGGCATGGACCAGAGCATTACGCCATAACCCATGATTTTTTCTTTGCATGAAAAGAAAAGGAAGGAACTTGCTGCAAGAATTATCAATAAAAAAGAACGGATAATTTTCATGCAGCAAGAGTATCACAATGCGGCACTTTTTGCCACATGTGCAAAAGCAGAAGTTTTCTTACAGCGGATCAGAACCGTTTCAGTTTGTACTTGCGGTCATTTCTTCCCGGTCGCTGGCTTTGCGGTAGCAGTCAACAAACTCGATCATGTACTGCTGCACATCATTGAACCAGTTCTGCTGAAGACTGATTGCCTTGTCACCGATGTAGCGGTAATGCCAGCATTCCCAGCGGTAACCTGTAATCGGTTCGTAAGCTTTCGGGAAAGACAGACTGAATCCGTATTCCCGTGCATGAAGCGAAAGCCATTTTCCGGGTTTTGTTTCTGCATAATCATCCTCAATGGAACCGAAGTCAATTGCAGTTCCAGTCTGATGCTGGCTTGTTCCCGGGCGGGCTGATTCTCTTTCTGCTTCCTCAAGGCCGTCAACGCTTACCCAATAGTCAAAAAGCCTTTTCTGATAATCGTAAGAGCGGTAGGTTGAACTTACAAGAAGAGAGATTCCGTCTGCTTTGGCAGCTTCTGCCATTACCACAAGAGCATCCTGAACGCAGGCACGCAAAGAAAGATCCATGCGGTTTATAGGATATGAATTGTTTTTTACAAGCGGAACAAGATCATCGGGAACAAAATCCGGAGAAACAGTGTTAAGTTTGTCTATCAGAAGCAGAAGTCCGTTTGTATCGGCTTCTATTATCGTATTGATTGCGGCAGTAAAATCAGACTGATTTTCTTTGATGCGGGCAACCATTTCATCAATTTCTTCAGCATAAGCAGAATCATGAGGAATTGAAAGAAATGCTGCCACAGCATTATTCAGTTTGATTTCTTCAGGAGTAAGCACAATTACCGGCTCCTCAACCTTTTTTTCGCATGAAGAAAGCGCGCATAAAGAAGCAGACAGAAGCAGTGCATAACCCAAAACGTACAGTTTGCGAAAAAAAACGGAACCGGTTTTCATTACAGAACCTCCGTTACTGCATGAATAATATTGAAGGTATCTGTAAAGCCGGTTGCATCAAGTGCTTTGTAGGCAGCCGCAGAAGGACGCATAAGATAAAGCTGAAAACCGGATTCTTCTCCGTCATTGAAAGCCCCCATCAGAACGCCCATTCCGGAAGAATCGATTCCGGTTACCTCATCAAGGTCAATTACAACATTTGTCTGTCGGATATAGGAATAAACCTTTGTCCTGAATTCAGCAAAAGTAACAGAGTTGATAACGCCGGAAACTTCAAGCAATGTATAGTTTGCACCTTTTTTTTCATCAATGGCCAATGTATCCATAATTTTCTCCTATATAAAAAGTCATGAGCGAATCATCAGATTCGGGAATGACTTTTTAACGTTCGCGTGAGCGAACAGTTTAATCAGCAACATCTGCCGCGCAGATTTGCAATGATAAAAGTGCCGCGCAATTTTAGCGGCATTTTTATCGTATCTCCTATAAAAAGTCATGAGCGAATCATCAGATTCGGGAGACTTCACTTATTTGTTTGACAGACACTTGATCGTGATCACACTTACGTCGTCTTCAAGTTCCCGGGATGTAAAGTCAACCAGTTCGTTGTAAAGGAACTCTGACATTTTGCTCGCAGGGAAAGAAATGTTCTCAAGAATTGAACGCTGAACACGGTCACGGCCGAAGTCTTCACCGCGGATTGATTTGGTATTGAGCAGACCGTCGGTTGTGGCAAGAACGATGTCACCGGGATTCAGCTTGATTTTCTTGACGTGAACAAGTTTTTCAATGTTTTTGACGAATCCCAGAACGCGTCCTTCACCCTGAATCTCAATTACGTTGTTGTAAGCCTGATTGTACATGAACAGTGCAGGAATACCGCAGTTGATGTAATAAAGAGTGTTGTCAGAAAAATCAATCAGCATGAACACTGCTGCAAGGAAAGTACCCTTCGGCAGATTGTTGCGGATAAAAGCGTTTGTCTTCTGAACCAGCTGTTTGAAGTCATGGGTTTCTGCAAGGAAGGTGCGCACAACAGACTTGAGAATGACCGTAGACATACTTGCGTTGATTCCCTTTCCGCTGATATCACCCAAAACGATAATATGGCGCTCGTCAGTCAGGCGGATGAAGTCGTAATACTCACCGCCCAAGTTGTGGGCAGCCATGGAAATATAACCCACGTCAACTTTCGGGCTTCTGATGAAGTCCATGTTTTCCTGAATTGACTGGATAATCTGACCGGACATCTGGATTTCCCGGTTAACAGTACCGACAACTGATTCGTTTGCAATGTTCTGCAGGTAATAACCGATAACGAAGAAGTGTGAATACAGACGGTTGAAAACTGTGTAATCGTAGTCTGTATAAGCATTTCCCAAGCGTTTTTCACCAAGAAGGATTGCACCGAAAACGTGGCGTCCTTCATGAAGCAGAATCAGAACTTCAGTCTGGGTTGAATCAAAAAGCTTTGTCAGTTCATCACGGGCCATTGCAAGACGGTGGCGTGTCTCTGCATGGCTTCTGAAAATAACGTCGCGTTTGTCATTCAAAGCTGCATCAAAAATCGGACTGTTTGCCGGAATTGTAACGGCTCTCTGACGGGAACTGTACAAAGTTTTGAGGTTGCCTTCTTTTTCCTCAACAAGGATTTCCAGAACTTCAGTACGCACATTGTCTTTGAAAATTCTCAGGATTTTCTCATTGAGAACTTCAATTTCTTCGTTGTAGTCAAGTCCGGCCAGCTGTTTCTCAAAGTTGGCAGCATAGTAACGTGTACTTGCATTGCGGCGGCGTGCATTCAAAGCCTTTGCAATGTAGTGGGAAGCAGTATAAAGTCCGATGGTGATTACTGAAAAAATCACTACGAAAAGACCGAGATTTGCTTTGCGGAGCGGCTGCATCAGTGCAAAAATCACACCGGCAATCACACTGATCAGAAGATAGTTCACAACCAGGTCAATAAAGCGTTCAACAACAACCTTTGCGTCAATACGGTCTTCCTGAATTACAATCTGATAAGAAAGGAAAACAAGCAGAGCCAATGCAAGAGGATACATGGAACTGAATGCCTTGTTATAGCGAACTGCCTGCTGTGTCATGAGATACATAAGTCCCCAACAGGCAAGCACACTGACCATAAAGAGAATCATCTTCTGGCGGTTCAGTTTGTTCTTCATTGCCTGAAAGCGCAGGAACAGAGAAAGAACGCCGAAAGCAGGAAGAACCATCAGGTAACCGATCTGGAGCAGATTGAACCAGGAAAGAGCACCGCCTTCTGCAACCGGGTCAAAAGAATACTGTACGCCGTCAGATACAGACACAGTGATTCTTGTGATTTTTCCGAACACTCCATAAACTGCGAACAGAATCAGCAATATATTGAGAACATTGAAGAATGCGCTTTTCTTTGAAGCAGGAAAATTCATCAGATATGTGCAGTACATTGATGAGAAAACCAGTGTCAGGAAGAACATCAGTTTTGATGTAAGCGTTCCGAACTGAATGTTTCCGTACTGGCATACAAGAAGAGAAACAGCGTCTGTAAGGGCGATGATTGCAAGAACAAGAATACTGTTTACCACAGAACGGAAACGCAGCGTATCATTGCGGATATCAGCAACTGAAGAAAACCACAGAAGAACCGGAACAAGAATTGCATTGAGAATAATATAAATCATGTTTTTAGCCCTGAACCTTTACTGCAAGCATTGTTACGTCATCGCGAAGTTTTTTGTTGCCGTTGTATGACAAAACCAGATCCGCAATATCGTTGATGATGTGGTGCGCAGATTTGTATGCACTGTTTTTGATTGTATTCATGTAAAGCTCAGTATCACCAAGCTCAACTCCGTCATTATCCATTACTTCGGAAACACCGTCAGAAGCCATAAGAATCAGGTCGTCGCGGAACAGCTTCTGCTCAGCAACTTCAACATCGTCCAGCTCGATAATACCGACAACGGAACAGTTTGATGTAAGCGGTTTGATTTTGTATCCGTCAGGAGCGCGGGTAACGACAATAGGGTCGGACATGGATGCGTTGATATAGCGGATGTTCATTTTCTGGGTATCAATGATTCCGATGAAAAGAACCGTATATTTGTCCTGCAGGTGCATTCCTTTGATTGCCCGGTCAACAGCACGGACAACACCGGCAAGGTCTTCCTTGTTTTCAATGATTTTTACGGTATTGATCACCAAACCCATGACCAATGCGGCTGCAAGTCCTTTACCGGAAACGTCTCCCAGCATGACCATGGTTTTGTGTTCGTCCATGGGAATAACAGTGTAATAGTCACCGGAAACGTTTACCAGAGGGCGGAAGTATGCATCGATATCAAGCTTCGGAATGTCAGGCATTGTCTGGGGCAGGAAAGAACGCTGTGTTGCAGCCAGCTGATCCCATTCCGCAGAAAGGGCACTGATTTCACTGAGCTCTGCAATTTTTTTCTGGCGGCGTTCAAAGCGTCCGAACTCTTCGACCAGACTGCTGTAGACCATGTCATCAAAAAGGTGTGTGTAGCGGCAGAAAACGTAAAGATGTTTCTGTTCTGCAACCAGGAAGAATCCCCTTGATTCACGCAGGTCAGAAACGGCACCGAACTGGTCGCCCAGAAAGTAGACACCGTCAGCCCAGTTCTTGGTATAGTTCATTTCAAGTTTTTCGGTAGTGTTGTCATCAGAAGCGATACGGTCGGGGCTGTTATAGATAACATAGTTGTTGCTTCTGTCAACATAAAGGACGGAACAGTCACCTTGGTCTTCAAGAACTGTCTGAATTGCAGCGATAAAATCATCAACCGTGTAGGCAAAACGCACTTTTTCCAAAAATTCAGTAAGAATTCCGGTTTCATGGGCATGAAGCATTTTGTCTTCCAGACGCTCGACAGAAACGTCAGAAACTTTGACGTTCAGGAACAGAAGTGTTCCGAAAGTAATTGCCGAAACGACCGCTGCAAAGAAAAATGATGCATCAGACACCAAAAAAACAGAAAGGATGATAAAACAGATACCGGCAGCAATACTGCTCGCAGTCAAAATCACTCTTCGTCGCGTTTTAAACATGTTTTTCCTCGATTGTATGATTTTCCAGTATACCACATTTTCGGCACGTTCTTAAGAAATATTTAGCGCTTCACAGTTTATTCTTCCTAGGGAAAATTCCTCGTTGATTTTTTGTGCCATTTAAGGTACAAACGGATTTATGTTTGATATCAAGAATGTTACAAAAAGCTACGGATCTTCATCCGTCAAAGCTGTGGATTCACTTAACCTGACCGTTTCTGACGGTGAGATTTTCGGCTTTCTGGGCCCCAACGGTGCCGGCAAGACAACAACAATCAAAATGCTTACCGGCATTTTGCGTCCTTCCGAAGGAACAATCAGTGTTGACGGAATTGACATTGCAAAAGATCCAATTGCTGCAAAACGTAGGATTTCTTTTGTTCCCGACACGCCGGAAACTTTTTCCCGTCTCAAAGCCGGCGAATATCTTAACTTTATTGCCGACGTTTACAACATTTCCACTGAAGACAGACAGGAACGCATTGAAAAATATGCAGCAATGTTTGACATACTTCCGGTTTTGGGCAACAAAATCTCTTCCTTTTCGCACGGAATGAAGCAGAAACTGTTCCTTACCGCAAGTCTTGTTACCGATCCTCAGAACTGGATTCTTGACGAACCCATGGTCGGTCTTGATCCGGAATCAGCTTTCAAACTGAAAGAAATCATGCGTGATCAGGCTGCACATGGCAAAACAGTCTTCTTCTCTACCCACGTTATGGAAGTTGCAGAAAAACTCTGTGACAAAGTGGGAATCATCAAAAAAGGAAGCCTGGTTTTCTGCGGTTCAATGGAAGAACTTCTTGCAACTCACGGAAACGGCAGAAGTCTTGAAGAAGTGTTCCTTGAACTTACAGGAGCTCTGCAATGAACAGTCCGTTTCCGTTGAAAATGACTTTCAAACTGGCCTGGATTTTTCTCCGCCAGACTGTGATTCCTTCCTCTCTGACCGGCAGTTCCAAAAATGGCACTTCGAAAAAATCCCTTATTGCCTACGCACTTGCACTGCTTTACTGTGTGGGTGTTTTCGGCTTCATGTTCGTAAGCACGATGATTACCATGTACGGAACTCTTAAAGAAAGCGGATTGCAGTCACTGCTGCCGCTTCTGATCGGTTTTGCAGCATTTTTCGCAACTTTCTTCTTCGGCTTCATGAGTGCGTCATCTTCTTATGTTTCAGGTGAAGGCGATGAATACATGCATTCGCTTCCTCTTAAACCCGCCCAGTTTTTTGTCGCAAAATTCCTCAGTGTCTATGCCACGGAATCCATCCTGTCATTGGGAATCATTCTGATCGGCGGCGGCATTTTCGGTGCTTTTGAAGGTCTGCTTACCAATCCGATTTTTTACCTGCTTCTGATTGCAGGTGCTCTTGCAATGCCGGCCTTGAGCCTTGGACTCTGTTATCTTCTGCTTGTAGTGCTGCTGAACATTTTCCGCCGCCTCAAAAACAAGAACCTTCTCATGACATTGGCTACCCTCTTTATGGTAGCTTTTCTGATGGTTTTCAACGTTTTCTACCAGAAGATGATCAATTCAGTTTCCCAGCAGATGCTTCTGATTGAAACCCTTTCAAACGGCGCATCTTCAGGGCTTGTCTCCACACTGTTTTTCCCGATGAAACTGCTTTATTCAGGAATCGGTGCTCTCGGCAAAAACAACGGCATGGCATTTCTTGCCGCATTGGGACTTGTCGCATGCATTGCAGCAATCGTTCTCGTAATCATTCCTCTGCTTTCTCCGCTTTACATGCGCTCTGCACTGGGATTCAACGAAGTAACTTCAAAAAAACTCAAGACAGAAGAATCAAAGGCTTACATTCGTCAGGATCTCAAAAAATCAAGTCTTTTCCAGACACTTCTGATCCGCGACATAAAAGCGATTCTCAGAGAACCCTCCTGGTTTGTTAACGGTCCTTTCATGATTCTGCTTCTTCCGATTCTTATGATTGTAAGTATTGGCGTAAGTCTTTCGTCGGCAATTCCGGAAAGTTCTGCCATTTTCAGCAATCTGTCTTCAATCGGACCGGTTGTAAACGCATACATGGCTCAGAACGGCACTTATGTGTCATGCATTGCAGCTTTTGCTCTGGCACTGTTTTCCGTGTTCGGAGGAACTTGTACCAACACTGCCTCAACAGCATTCTCCCGTGAAGGCAAAGGGCTTTCAAACCTGATTGCACTGCCTATTCCTGCAGAAGTGATTTTCAAAGCAAAACTCTTCCATGCTTTCCTTTATCCTCTGCTTTCAATCCTGCTTACAGATCTTCTGCTTGCAATCGCAATGATTGTTACCGGAATCCGTCTTTCCGCCGCAGATGCATTTACTGTATTCGGACTTTCTGCATGGCTGTGCCTTACACTTTCATACTTCATCAACCTGATTGAATTCCAGATTGACCTTTCTCATCCTAAACTGGACTGGGAAAACCCGACTGCAGCATTCAAGAACAACACAAACTCACTTATTTCGATTCTTGTAGTAATGGGAATTGTTGCAGGAATTGCAGCAGGCCTGGCATTTCTGCCGAAAACTCCGCTGTTTCCTGCGTTGTTCGGAACTGTATTTGCCCTTATTTCCATATTGTGGCACCGCAACTTCATGCGTCACAGTCAGGAAAAACTCAATCAGTTAATCTGAAAAAACTGATTGCATCCAGCAGATTCTGCGACTGGTCAGAAAGAGCCTCTGCCATTGCGGCAAGCTCTTCTGAAACGGAAGCATTTTCCTGCACTGCCTGATTCAGTTCTGAAACTGTGTTTTTGATTGTACGGGCGCCTGCGTCCTGACTCAGGTTTGCCTGTGCAATCTGGTCAATCAGTTCCTGAGTTCTTGCGACTTCTCCCACAATTGAATTCAGAGCTTCAAGAGCTTCGTCCGCTTTTTTTACCGTATCAACAGACATTGTTCCGATTTCCGACGCACTTTTGCTTGAGTTTTCAGCAAGACGGCGGACTTCACCGGCAACAACGGCAAAACCTTTGCCAAGTTCACCAACACGGGCAGCTTCAATTGCAGCATTCAGAGCCAGAAGATTTGTGTTTGAAGCGATTTTTTCAATTACAGTGATTCGCTTCGCTATTTCTTTCATTGAATTGACAGTTTCTGAAATTGTTTCACCGCCGTTTTTCGTGTCTTCTGCAGTTCTGCGGGCAAGCACTTCCGTTTCGTTGGCATTGCGGCTTGCTTCTGCAACAGCTTCCGCCATGTCAGTAATTGCTTCTGAAATGGATTCTGTTGCGGCAGCCTGCTCCGAAGTTCTGCTTGAAAGATCCGTACTTGAATAACTGATTTGTTCCGCATTGTTTGCCAGATCACTGATGTTTGCCTGAACTCTTTCTATTACTTCCCGAAGCTTTGTCTGAAGAATCAGAGATGCTTTTACAATTTCCCCCACCTCGTCCTTACGGCGGACAGAATCCAGCTGTTTCTGCACTTCTTCCGGAACAGAAAGCTGCCCTTCCGCCATGTTGCCGAGAACTTCTTTTGCCGCCTCAATCGGTCTGCATATTCTCCTGGAATACCAGAATGTCACGGCCACGCTCAGCTGAAGCACAACGAACAGCAGAATGATTCCTGTAATTACAAGCACTTTGATTTTGCTAAGAGCATCCTTTTCTGCCACCTCCCTGAAAAGGAACCAATTTGTGCCGGGAATTTGCGCAGAGGCAATAATCATGTTCGAGCCGTCTTCGTCATCGTGATACTTGCTGATACGGGTTGCACCTTCAAAAGCCGCATCATAAATGTCTATCATGTCCTTTGTGTATTCCCCGTTCTGGGCTTCAACATAAAGGTTTTCTCCATTAATTATGTTCTCAAAATCTCTGTCAATTACAGTAAGTCCCTTTCTGTCAATTGCCCAGCAGAATGAACCGTCGTCCCCGTTCAGACTGCCAAGCTGAGAACTGAGGTAAGTTCCGTCCACAACAGAATAAAGCACGCCATAAAGATTTCCGTTCAAATCATAAGCAGGCTGTGAATAAATCTGGACCCAGGCATTGTCGGATTTTGCATTCATCGGCTCTGTCACATATTTTTCGCCTTTAAGACCGGACTTGAAGTATTCCCTTTGAGAAACATCAGAAGTTGATCCGTTTGTCATGTAAGAACGGCCTTCCAAATCTGCAATTCCGTAACGTAGCACACCGTATTCAGAAGCCGCTTTTGCATCGTCAACAAGGCAAAGTGCTTTTTCCGGCACGGTCAAATCCGGGTCAAGAAGTTCTTCACTCCGGGAAACCGTATCCAGAATCCGTCTTTCAGACTCCACACGGACTGACAGGAACATTGCCATGTCTTCAACTGTCTGAGTCAGGTTCTGTTCCACCTGCCCGCGGATAATATTTGAACTGCTGACAGTTGAAATGATCAGCTGCACTGCACTTGCAATAAGTACAATAAGTGCAATTACAATTGTCATTCCTGTAGACAGACTTTTACTAAGCTGGTGTTTACTTTTCATCTTTTTCCTCGTTTAAAAAATTATAACATCCGAAATTGTCAAAAATAAACAACAACATTACTGAAAGTCTTAATTTATTATTGGAATGTCGAGTTTTGAGAATACTGCTTGAACTGGTAAAAAGTTACGGAACGCCGCCAGCGACAGTGCAGTAATTTTTTTTTACATCGGCGGAATTCCTTCAACATCTTTCAAGCTGCGTTCGATTCTTCGGCTTTTTGTACCCGCATCCTCAATTTCTTTGGTTGCCGCCTCAAGCCGCGCCTTTGTCTTTGCAAGCACTTCCCCAAAAACACTGAATTCGTTCCGGACATTGTTAAGAAGCGCCCACACCTCGGAAGTTCGTTTTTCCACGGCAAGAGTGCGGAATCCCATCTGGAGGCTGTTAAGGAATGCGGCCACAGTTGTAGGCCCTGTAATGCACACTTTATAATCGCGCTGAATTGATTCAAAAAGACCGGGAATTCTAAGCACTTCCGCATACAAACCTTCAAAAGGCAGGAACATCAGCGCAAAATCTGTGGTATAAGGCGGTTCTATGTATTTGTCATGTATGTCTTTTGCAAAAGCTCTGATTTTCCGTTCCAGAAGCTTTGCATAATCCGCGGCTGCACTTTTGTCACCCGCATTGTTTGCTTCGATCATGCGGATATAATCCTCTGTCGGGAATTTTGCATCCAGCGGCAGCCAGATAAAGTCACCTTCTTTGGACCTGGAAGGAAGCCTCACTGCGAACTCCACAAAATCCCTGCTGGCCGGCTTTGTCTTGACATTTAGCGCATATTGTTCGACCGTCAGCACCTGTTCAAGAATTGCCGCAAGCTGATATTCGCCAAGAACTCCTTTTGTCTTTACGTTTGAAAGCACATTTTTCAGTCCGCCAACATCCGCGGCCAGATTTTTCATTTCTCCAAGGCCCATCTGCACTTTAGCAAGCTGTTCACTCACTTCGCGGAAAGACTGACCAAGCCGCGTTTCCAAAGTGCGATGAAGGTTTTCGTCAACAGTGCGCCGCATTTTTTCCATCTGAGCTTCATTCTGTTTCTGAATGTCGCCAAGTTTTGTTTCCACACTTTTCCGGATCATTTCCTGCTGATTGTTGAAAACTTGAGAAAACATTCCGAAAGTGTGGTTTATCTCTGTACGCTGTTCCGAAAGTTCTTTGTGAATAATTCCGGTGATTTTTTCAGCATCCTCAGAGGAATTACGCCGGGAATTTTTTGAACAGAGAATTATCAGAAGAAGCAAATTTAATAGAAGAAGAAAAATAACCGAAAGCGATAAAATCAAAGACAAATCCATAGTCAGATTATCGGCAGACAGCTTCCTTTTTTGCAATTGACGGACAAATCATATTATGAGAATATGTGATACAAATTTTTCGGAAAAACGGAGAAACTTATGGTTGCATTAATTCTTGGTCTTGTTTTTATTGCTTTTACAGTTTTTGCCTGTCTTCCCCAGTTTCTTGACTGGAGCAGAGACATCATAGCTTTTCTTAAAGGATTTGCTCCCGTTCTTTCTGCATTCATCGGAATTGTTTCGATTTTTATTGGTATTGCAGACATCAAGGACAAGAAAGAAGCACGCAAAGAAGAAGAAGCTTCCCTTGAACAGGAAGCCAAAGCAAAACAGGCTGAATAAACTCCAACCTGTTTCACGGTCAGCCCGCTTATTCCTTTATTTTTGCAAGGTCTATGCGGGCTAATTTTTTATATGCAGCATTCAGATGTCTTGCGGCTTCTTCATCTTCATAGAAAGAAAGCACATCAAGAAGAATCGGTTCAGCTTCATCGAATTTTCCGTCTTTTACATACAGATGCGCAATTTCATATTTTGCCATGATGTATGAATCATCTTTATTTCCAAAACGGTCAACCACTGTCTCATAATAAAACAGAGCGGCTTTTGTATTCCCCTCGTCATAACTTGCCTGGGCCAACTGAATCAATTCTTTTTCAGAAAGATTTTCATCAGCTTCAAGCGGAACGGAAGTGCAGCCGGCCAAAACTGCTGCGGCCATTGCGGAACACATAACAAATGTCAGAACGGGAACTGATTTTTTCACTTTTCCACCTCGATTCAATTTCAAAATATTTTCACCCCAATTTAACAAAAAAATATCCCGTAGTCTACGACCGGAAAATATCCCGATTTGGCGAAACCCGTTTCTGAAGTTACTGGCGGCACACGTTTTTGCAGTTGCTGGCGGCACGCGTTTTTTCCGGCACCACTTTGGAATGAGCGTAAAAACGGAAGCAGCGGACAAAAAAAGTTGCAGAAAAAAAAGGATGGCAGAACAACGTCCTGTCATCCAACAAGGGAGAAAAACGAAAAATCATAGCAATGACTTCGGAGTCCACAAGAAACTCCGAAATGTCCTGCAATAATTCCAAAAAGTTTTTTACTCTTTGATAGCTCCACCTGCAACACCTTCTGCAAGTCTGTCCTGGAATGAGAAGTAAACAACCAGAATAGGAAGTGTTGCAATAATAAGAGCAGCAATCTGCCAACCGAGCTGCAGACCCTGTCTTCCGGAGAAAGAGAAAATACCGACCGGCAGAGATTTTGTTGCATCGCTTGATGCCATAACCAATACCAGAAGGAACTCGTTCCAAATACCCAGTGCAGTCATAATTGCAATTGTAATGATAACCGGAACTGTCATAGGAACGATGATGCTTACGAATGAGCGGAACGGTGTTGCACCGTCAATGTAAGCTGATTCAATCAAGCTGTTGGGAAGACCTTTGATGAAGGTTGAGCCCAACATAACGGCCATAGGAAGACCGAAAGCTGTATAAATCAGGATGATACCGATATGTGTGTTGATCAGTTTCAAGTTTGTCATCATCAGGAACAAAGGAACCAGAACCTGGTTTACGTCCAGAAGATAGCCAAGACCAATCAGTGCTGCAATGATTGCCGCTGTTTTCTTGTATTTGAACTTTGAAACACCATAACCAAGCATAAGACCAAGGAATACAACCAGGAATGTTGAAACAACTGTATAAATCACACTGTTGAGGAATTTCTTTCCCAATTCACCGCGTTTCCATGCAGAAGTATAGTTCCACCAGATTGTTTCCCAATTGATCTTGTTCTGCCAGCTCTTGGGCAGGTCAGAACACAGAACCTGAACACCTTTTCCGGGTTCAAGAGTCTTAAGATCGCGTCCGTCAGAGGTCTTGAATCCTTCAGGAATTGTTTCACGGTCAAAGAAGTGAATCTTGATACGTGTATTCATACCGATATTCGGAGCTTCAAGAATAAGAACACGTGCGTTGATTGCTGCATAGTCCTTCTTTTTGAGTCCGAGGCTGTCAAGGAATCCGTCAGGATAAGAAATTGAGTCACCGGCCTGTGATTTTACAACATTGAATGTTGCGTCTTTTGCATGGAAAAGCTCATAAGGCAGGTTATACATATCTTTTGTAAGCTCTTCATTTGTCTTGAATGAAGAATATGCCATCCATACAAGAGGAGCAATCGTAATGACTGTCCACAGGATGAAAACAAAGTATGAAATCGGTTTGGCCAGATATTTTCCGAAGAAAGAAGTCTTCAGTTCGTCCTTCTGAGGGCCGTTGTTTGCTTTTACTACGTCTGCCATCTCAATACTCCTCATCGGTTCCGAGTTTCTTACCGACCCAGTTACTGAACATGATAAGAATAACACTGATCAATACAATGATATTTGAAATTGCTGCACCATATGCATAGCGTTTCTCGTTTCCGAGACCTGCCATACCGAATACCTGGTTGTACATGAAGATAGGAAGAACTTCGGTATTCATACGGGGTTTTCCGTCTGATGCCAATGCAAAGATAAGCGCAAATCCCTTGAGTGAACCTGCAATTGCAAGAATACAGCTTGTAAGAATAGGAGCTGCCATAAGGGGAATTGTGATTTTGTAGAACATCTGGAACTCAGATGCACCGTCAATTTTGGCAGCTTCAAACATACTTTCGTTGATTTTCTGAAGGTTTGCCAAGAAGATGATCATATAGAAACCTGTGTACATCCAGATAAGAACGATTGCGATAGGAATCATTGCTTTTGAAGGATCGTACATCAGTGTGAACTGTCTTGTAGGATCGCCTGAAAGTTTCTGCATAACAGTTGCAACAGGACCGTCTACGTTGAAGAGCATGCGCCACATGATACCGATAACGATTGTTGAAAGGAAGTTAGGCAGGAAAACCATTGCCTGGAACATTTTTGCACCTTTAACCTGTTTGCGGTACAAAATGAAGGCAAGTGCGAATCCGATCGGGATCTGTCCGAATACAGAAACGCAGACAACAAGCATGTTGTTTTTGAATGCGTGCCAGAATTCAGGAGTCTGGTTTGACGCATCAATTACACCTTTGTTCATTGTCATGACGGTAATGTAGTTTTTGAAACCTACAAATCCGCTTGCACGACCAATGTTAGGGTTGTAGTCAGTAAAACTCAGATAAACTGAATAAAAAATTGGATAAATAATGATGAACAGGTAGACCAGAAGGCCAGGTGCAACAAATCCGATAAATGTCAGAAGGTCTCTTGTATCAACCTTGCTTTTTTTGATTGTTTTAGTTTTGTCAGTCACAGTTTTGCCTCAACTAAATAGCAAATGCGGGGAAACTGCAGTTCACAGGTAAAACCCGCACCGCTGCATCCGTCTTTATACAACAAAGGGGAGCTTTTCACCCCCCTTCATCATTTGTCAGAGCTGTCCGACATCAGCCGGACAACCCTTGTTCAGTTTAATTACTGAGCATCAAATGCGGCCTGTACAGAAGCTGCAACCTGTGCTGCTGTCTGTTTGCCGTTTACGATATCCTGCATACCGGCGTTGAGCAGGTCGTTAGGTGTACCGCTCAGGTAAGAGTCGATAACGTAGCAAGAAGGATATACACCCAGGTTACCTTTTTCAGCTACCAGCGGATCCATGTCTTCAGGAAGTGTGAATGATTTCAGGATCGGTGATGAGATTGCACCGTTGCGGATGCGGATGATTGTCTCTTCTTCTGAGTAGAAGAACTCGATGAATCTTTTTGCTGCATCGAGAACTTTAGCATCAGATGTACCCTGTTTTGTGATACCATAACCAACCTGCCATGCACCAGCCATTGCACCGTCGAGGTATTTAGCGTTAGGCATTGCGGGGATAGCAATCAGTTTTGTTGTTGCTGTTCCCAGGTTGCTCTGGCTCATTGCCCACTGTCCGTCGATGTACATCAGACATTTTCCGTTCTGGTAAGCAGAGAAACCTGCACCACTGTCGAGCAGTGTTGAGTTAGGATCGAGAACTCCGTCAGCAACCATGATTGCCAGTGAGTCAAGAGCTTCTACGAATGCGGGATCTGTGAATTTTACTTTTCCCTGGCATGCTTTTTCAATCCACTGTGTGTCGCCTGTGTAGCGGGGAACGATACCAGACATTACACATGAACCCCATACCCAACCATCAGCACCGTGTGTTGTGATACAAGAGATTCCTTTTGCTGCACAAGCTGCTGCCAATGCTTTAAGGTCATCGTATGTTGCGGGGAGTTTTCCACCGTTGATTTCGTTCAACAGGTCCATGTTTACAGCAACTACTGTACAGAAGTTTGATCCACCGAGAGGCAGGTAGGGTTTTACACCTGTTCCGAAGAAGTCAGGGATTGCAGCCTGGTTGATTGAAGCGGGCATGTAAGGAACGTTGTCAATCTGCTGACCAGCTTCCTGCCATGATGTTCCCCAACGTGCATCAGCACCCATGTAAGCTACATCAGGGTAATCTTTTGCAGCCATACGTGCAGATACTTTCTGGTGGTATGCTTCATCGAACAGAAGTTCGTATACTACTTCAACATCAGGATTTTCTTCCATGAAGTCTTTAACGATGCGCTCGAAGTCCTGTCCTTCTGAGTTAGCATTGTTTCCGTAACCCATTACGTTAAGGGTTACTTTGCTTGCTGCAGCTGCGGTTGTTGTTGTTTCTTTTTTTCCGCCTGCAAAAACCATGCTGAGAGCCAATACTGCGAAAAGGCAAACCAGCACAACTTTCTTTGAAAGTTTCATAAATTTCTCCTCCATTTGGATTATATGTTTTAGGAGCCCTCTCCTAAAAACACGGATTTAAGTTAGTTGATTTATCTAATCAACTAACAGTAGAATAACACCACTTTTTCCATCTGTAAAGCACTTTTTTTTCTTTTTTCATAAATTTGTGCTTTTTTTCTCTGTCCGGTGGTGTCGCGCCTTTTTCAAAAGCTGCGGACAAAGATTTTACTTGCTCTTTCCTGAAATAGTAGCAAGAGAGTCCAGAATTGACGGACCTTTTTCAGAAGCCGTAGCAAGACTGGGCAAAGAGAACAGCTGCTCAATGTACATACTGGCAGCTCCGTAAGCAACAGAAAGACTGCTGAAAGAAGCCATGCGGACGTCAAAGTTCTTTTTGTCGCCGTAAGGCCATTGGAAGTTTACCCTTTCACGGACAAGTCCCTCTATTTTACGCGCGTATTTCTGCTCAATTCCGCCGATGTAAACCACCTGGAGATTGAGTGTATTGACCAGAAAGGCAATGTGCCGGGCCAATTCGTAGAAAATAGCGTTTATTTCGTCATTGTCTGTAATCATGTTTGCAAGGCTGTCTTCGCCGGAGAAAAACTGGCCTCGGTTGCCCTCTTCCCACAGAAGGCTTCGGAATTCACCGGAAGTGTATTCCGGTCCTTTATGGATTTTGCCGTTGAGAACAAGTCCCATACCGACTGAAAGGTTTTTGCGTGAACGGAGTTTGGGCTGGAGAACACGATATTCTGCCAGCAGGAAAAGCATGTTTTTTACAAAAGGATCGTCTGCAACCATAAGTTCGCCGCAACAGCAGCAGCGGGCGTCGTTTTCAATGGAAACAGGAATGTCCGTATACCGGGAAACCTTTTCTACAAAGGGGAACCAGTCATCAATCATGAGAGGAACAGAGCGGACAATGGCCCCTTTTTCGGAATCCACAAGGGCAGGAAGCCCGATTCCGATACCGATCATCGAGACACCAAGCTTAAGAGCCTCGTAGGCAATCATTCTGTATGCTTTCTGAAAAACGCCTTCAATGCGGAGTTCTTCAAAAACCTGAGGCTCGATTATTTCCTGATGCTGAAAAAGAACAACGCCGTGCAGGTCGAGAAGACAGCAGACAAAGCGTTCAGGGTTGATTTCTATTCCGCCGACGCAGGCAAATTTTGGTGTGATTTCAAGAAAAATAGGCTTTCGCCCGCCTTGGGGACCGGTTATGCCCTGTGCTACTTCTGTGATGATGCCTATTTCAGATAGAGATGCTACAATTTTTGTTACTGTGGATTTATCTATGCCAAGCTGATTTGCAATTTCTACGCGGCTTATGCCTTTGTGCTTCCATATCAGTCTGAGAATTCTTGAAACATTTATATCTGATAACGAGTTAATTGACTTCATCACTTAACTACTATAACACACTCTGATTTTTTTGCAATACCAAAAAATAATTTATCATTGTATCAGAGAAAACCCTGATGTTTTTTCACATTTTCAATCATTTCTGCCTGTTTTTCGTAACAAACATCGGGAAAACTTACGAGGGAAAATTGAAAAAATACAACAAACCTGAAATTTCTTGCCAAGAACTGCAGAACCCTGTTCATTTTTTTTAAGAGAACGTTTAAACTGAACGGCTAAACTTGCGCCGTCCAGTTTAACTTGGAGTTTTTCCAAAACTCTGTTTATTGAACTTGTTCGCTCTCGCGAACGAATTGCACATCCTCGAAAGCTGAAACTTTCTCCGGTGTGCAATTGTAAAGAAGGATATAATCAAGCAGAGGAGCACGGAAAACGTCGGGTTTCGTAAGACGGGACACGGAGTTCTTATATACTGTATCAGGAGAAAGCATGACATTCATTACACGCGGAACATGCAGCCGCAGAATTGAAATTGAAACAGAAGGCGATACGATCAAATCCGTAGAATTCATCGGGGGTTGTGCCGGCAACACTACCGGGATTTCAAAACTTGTTGCAGGCATGAAAATTCAGGATGTGATTGACAGACTGAAGGGCACGGACTGCGGCGGAAAAGGCACAAGCTGTCCTGATCAGCTGGCACGGGCTCTTGAAAAAGAACTTGCCGGAAGACAAGGCTGAGAAGAATCTGTCACATGGGATCAAGTTCGGCAAGCTCTTCCCAGCGGGGATATTTTTCATCAAGGGCCTGTGACACGGCAGAATATTCCCTGCTGTAATCGCCAAGCTTTTCATGATCACTTTCTCCGCCTGAAAGCAGAGCCTCAAGCTCAGACTTACGGTCCTCAAGTTCAAAAATATCGTTTTCCAATGTCTCGAACTCTTTCTGCTCTTTGAAAGTCCTGCGCTTTTTCTTTGCCGGCTGCCCGCTGTCAGCAGCAGATTTTTCGGTCTGCACTGCTTTTGCGGCTTTTTCCGCGGACGCCCGTTCTTCAACGGCTTTTGCTGCAAGAACTTCTTTGCGGTAATCCATGTAATGTGAACATTTTCCCACATAGCCTGACACAGAACCGTCGTCTTCAAGAATGAACATGGTGTCTGCCACTTTGTCCATAAAATAGCGGTCGTGGGAAACAACCAGAATGCAGCCGGCAAAAGTCTGGAGAAAGCTTTCCAGCACGGACATGGTAAAAATGTCAAAATCGTTGGTGGGTTCGTCCAGCACGAGAAAGTTGGGATTGCTCATAAGAAGCCGGACAAGATAAAGGCGCTTCCGTTCACCGCCGGAAAGGCTTGAAACCGGAGAATACAGAATTTTGCCTTCAAAGCCGAACTGTTCAAGCATCTGGGCGGCAGTCAAAGTTTTGCCGTCATTGCGTGTTACATGTTCAGCCACTTCTTTAAGATATTCAAGAACCGAAAGACTTGTGTCCGCAAAAAACGGATTCTGCTCGTAATAACCGAAAGCCGTGTTGATTCCCGCTTCGACAGTTCCGCTGTCAGGTGCAAGACGGCCGGTAATGATGTTCAGAAAAGTTGATTTGCCGGATCCGTTGTTCCCGAAAACTCCGATTCTTTCACCTTTTTTGAAAGTGTAGGAAAAATCCTTGAGAACAGGTCCCGGCTCGGCATTCTTTGAAACCGCACTGGCTTTAGGATAATTTTTGCTGATTTTATCAAGAACAAGAACTTTTCCGCCAAGTCTGCGTCCGGCAACTTCAAAAGAAAAAGATGCATCCTGCTGCAGTTTGTCACGGTTGATGAGGCTGTGTATGTGATCAACTCGGGCACGGGCTTTTGTTCCGCGGGCACAGGGACCGCGCATAAGCCAATCCCTTTCGGTACGGAGAACAGATTCTATGCGGCGTTCCGTATTCTGCGCAATCTCCAGTTCCGTCGCTTTGGCTTCAAGATAATCAGAAAAATTGCCCTTGTAATGATTGAATTTTCCGTGTTCCAGTTCGTAAATCGAAGAGCAGACGCTGTCAAGAAAGTAACGGTCGTGGGTAACCATAAGAACCGCACGGCTTGTTGTACGAAGATAATCCTCCAGCCAGCTGATTGTAGTCATGTCCAGATGGTTTGTGGGCTCATCAAGAAGAATCAGTTTGGAATCTTCCACAAGAACCTGTGCCAGAGCAACTTTTTTTACCATTCCGCCGGAAAGTTCGCCCATTTTGCGGTCCATTCCGCTGTTTTCGCCCTTTGCCGACATTGAAATTCCGAGCACTGTCAGAATCGATTTTATTTCTGCCTCGTAATTCCACAGATTTTTTTCATTCATCTGCTCGGAAACTTTTTCGAACTGTTTTTCAAGTCCCGGATTAGGATTGGGATTTGAAGCGATTTTTTCGCAGACTTCTTCGTATTCACGGATTACGGCAAGTTTGGCGCTCTGCCCCTGACGGGCAAAAATATGGTCGCGGATTGTGTGTTCAGGATCAAAAACCGGATTCTGAGGCAAAAAGGACACACCTGCCTGACTGTTGAAAACTGCAGTTCCGCCGTCACTTTGAAGCACTCCTGCAATACAGTTGAGCAGAGTGGATTTTCCGGTACCGTTTTTACCGATCAGTGCGGCTTTTTCTCCTTCGTTCAGACCGAAGGTTACATCAGAAAAGAGCGGTTTTTCACGCCCCATTTTTGAAAGATTTTTGACAGACAGCAGATTCATGGAATCAAGTATAATGAAATCAGACTTTGGGAGCAAATGCAGGATAGAAATCCCGGAGATCCTGGTCCATGGTATCAAAAAGAAACTGTTCTTCCATGCGGAGAAAGGCTTCTCGGCTGATGTTCCTTCCGCCGAAACGTGCAATGTTGTCTGTATAGACCTGGGAATCTATGAGACGGCCGCCTGCGGAACGGAAATTGCCCGCAAAGTTTACCAGCGCACATTTGGCCGCATTGTCTTCTTTGGTAAACATTGATTCGCCGAAAAACACGGTTCCCAAAAGCACGCCGTAAAAACCGCCGGCAAGCTGACCTTTGTGCCAGACTTCAAAAGAATGTGCTGCACCGGCACGGTACATGGCTTTGTAAGCTTCCTTCATTTCTGAAGTGATCCATGTGCCTTCCTGCCCTGCCCTTTTTGCTGCGGCACAATTTTCTATGACAGCGGAAAAATCAGCATCCATCGTGTACTCAAAAGGGAATTTTTCTGACTTCATGAACCGCCCGAGACGGCTGGGAACATGAAGTTCCTGAGGAAGAAGCACGAAACGCGGATCCGGAGACCACCAGAGAACAGGTTCGCCTGCATTGAACCAGGGAAAAATTCCCTGAAAATAAGCAGACAGAAGAAAATCAACAGTTAGTTCTCCGCCGGTTGCAACCAGACTCTGCTTGATTTCGCGGGGATTCGGGAACTGGATGAAATCAAAGGGCGGAAGATTCTGCATTTTCTCTTGGGCTGAAAGAAAAAGTTACGGCTTGTTTTTCCGCATCGTATCCGCAGGTTACGGTACCGCCGTCTGCCAGTTTTCCGAAGAGGACTTCATCAACCAAAGGCGTAGAAATCTCTGCATCCACAACACGGTTGCAGTTTCGCGCACCGAATTCCCGGGAATAACCTTTCTTTGCAAGATAAGCCACACAGCCGTCGGTTGCTTTTACACAAACCTGTTTTTCTGCCAGCTGTGACGTAATGCGTGCAAGTTCTTTGCGGACAATATCTTCCATGACAGCAGGTTCCAGATGGGCAAAGGGAACAATTGCATCAAGACGGTTCCGGAATTCAGGAGAAAAAACTTCTTTGACGGCGTCTTCTATCACCGCAGTTGATTCCAAACGGTCACCGAAACCGATGAGCGGTTTTTCAAGGAAGTCACCGCCTGCATTGCTTGTCATGATCAGAACCACATTCCTGAAATCAGCACTGCGTCCCTGATTGTCCGTAAGCGTGGCGTTGTCCATTACCTGCAGAAGCACATTGTATATGTCTGAATGGGCTTTTTCGATTTCGTCCAGAAGGACAACACTGTGGGGCTGTTTCCGTACCCCGTCTGTCAGAAGCCCGCCTTCTTCAAAACCCACGTAACCGGGCGGAGAACCGATAAGACGGCTTACAGTGTGTTTTTCCTGATATTCGCTCATGTCAAAGCGGAGAAGCGGTACAGACAAAGCAGAAGCCAGCTGCCGTGCCAGTTCCGTTTTGCCCACGCCTGTAGGGCCTGCAAAGAGGAAGCAGCCGGCAGGATGATTTTCCGCATGAAAACCGGCTCGGCTTTTTTTTACGGCGCGGGCAAGAACTGTAACAGCAGTGTCCTGTCCGAAAACCATTGACCGGAGAGTCGGTTCCAAAGACTTGAGCAGTTGTTTTTCATCGGAAGAAACTGTCAGCTCCGGAATGCCTGCCATTTTTGCCACAATGCGTTCAATTACTGCGGCGTTTACAGTCTGCGGCTGGGATGGATGAAGTTTTACCCAGGCACCGGCTTCGTCAATCACATCTATTGCTTTGTCAGGAAGGCGGCGTTCCGTAAGAAAACGCTGGGATAGTTCCACAGTCTGGACCAAAGCTTCGTCTTCGTACTCAATGCCGTGGAATCCTGCATAACGATCTTTAAGGCCGCGAAGAATGTTTATTGCATCTTCTTGTGTGGGCTCGGAAATTGCGATTTTCTGGAAACGCCGCGCCAAAGCCCGGTCTTTTTCAAAAATACGGGAATATTCGTCAAAAGTTGTAGAACCTATGCAGCGGATTTTTCCGTCTGACAGAACAGGTTTAAGCATGTTCGAAGCATCAAGAGATTCCCCGCCTGCAGAACCCGGTCTGACAATGTTGTGAATTTCGTCAATGAACAGTATGACATTTTTTCTTTTGAGAAGTGCGTCTATGACATTTTTGAGTCTTTCTTCCAGATCACCGCGGTATCTGGTGCCGGCCACAAGGCTTCCCAGATCAAGACTGAGTACTGAAAAATCTTTGAGAAAATCGGGAACATTCCCGGAAGCAATTCGCTGCGCAAGGCCTTCTGTTATTGCAGTTTTACCGACGCCGGCTTCACCCACATGAATGGGATTGTTCTTTGTCCGCCGGCACAAAACCTGAACGGTGCGTTCCAGTTCTTCTTCCCTGCCGATAAGCTGATCCAGTTTCCCGGCACGGGCTTCTTCCGTAAGGTCACGGGTAAACACTTCTAGAGCTTTGCGTCTGCTGACACGTCTGGATTTTCTGGAATCCCTTGAATCCTCATCGTCGTCATCGTCAAAATAATCAGAATCGTCATCGCCATTTTCTTTCAGAGATTCGGCAAATTCAGACATCACATCATCAGGATACTCGGAATTTTCAGAATCATCAGTCTTCTGTTTTGCTTTTTCAGCCGATACATGTGAAAGAACCTCCATCATTTTAAGTTTGTCCACATTGTATCTCTGCAGGAAATAACAGCAGTAGTAACGAGGGTCTTCCATCATTGCAATAAGAACATCGCCCATTTCAACGCAGTTTTTTTCCGCAGCTTCACAGTTCATGGCCGCGTTGTTAAGCAGATTCTTGAAACCCAAAGATTCAACCGATTTGATTTCTGTATCTTCGGAAGACATTGTTTCATCCAGATAAGATAAAACGGAATTGACAAGTTTTTCTTTGTCAGCACCGCAAATCTCCAGAAAATTCCTTATCTCATTTTGAAAAAGAGCAGCTCCGAGAATGTGTTCCGGAGTAATGAATTCACTGTGAAGGATATCTGCATAGTAGAAACATTGCTTCAGGACTTCATGCAGCAATTTGGAATGCTTCATACAACCTCCAGTTCACACTGAAGAGGAAATCCGTTCTGTCTGGCATTCTGAACAGCAAGAGCCACGCGAGTTGATGCAATGTCAAAAGAGTAGATACCCACAACTGCAGAACCTTTTTCGTGTGCTTTATTCGTGATGGCAACTGCATCTTCCTGATTTTTGTGGAAAATTTCCATTAGGACTGCAACGACAAACTCCTTTGTCGTAAAATCGTCATTGAGCAAAATGACTTTATATTCTGGCGGGAAACTGATTTCTTCATCAATTCCTGTTATCGCATCTGCAAAGGATTCAAATTTCCGGTCCATAGAATTTTCTCCGATAAATATTTTGTTTTATGTTCAATTCCGAGTTTTGTGAAAACTAATCATGCATGGAAAAAATAACGGAACGCAGCCGCAGTTATTTTTTACCATTAGCAGTTTAGCCGTGTAAAAAAACTGAAAACACAACCCTTGACCTAGATAATTATAACAAAGGCGGAATAAAATTTCAGCAAAGGGTGAAAAAAAACTGATTTTTCGCCTTGTTTGTCATTTGTCTTTGTTTTTCTGCTCTTCCTTCCGGGCAAAGTCTGCAAGATCTTTTTCAGTGACTTGGGTATGTTCCGTAATGTCCAGAGCAAAATCGTAGCGCAAAAAATAAAGCCATGTGGAAATCCGTTCTTCAGGCACGCCGTAAAGCTCTGAAAGGGCAAAACGGTAACAAGCCTGCTGCAGGTAATACCGCTCAGGATGCAGAAGTCCGTCAGAACCGGCACCGTCTGTCTTGTAGTCCACAATCACAAGGCCCGAATCTTCTGCTTCAAAAAACAGATCCACAAAGCCTGTAAAGAACACTTCGTCAATGTTCAGACGGAATTCGTTCTCTGCCTTGACAAGGCGTCCTGATTTTTTTGCTTCTGCAACACGCTTTCCGAGAGGATTGTTGAAAAACTGCCCGGCCATTGCACTGCATATTCCGGAAAGCTTCTGATGCATGAATTCTTTGTCACCGGAAAAATTTTCATCAAGAAGTTTTCCGACTCTGGGATCAAAGCACTCGGATTTTTCTACATTTTCCCCGTTTTCTGCTTTTTCAGGCCCGTATTTTACAGCGTATTCCATGTAAGAATGAGCCATAGTTCCAAAATCCCCGAAAGTGAACGCAAGTTTTGCAGCGCTTTCTTCCGGCGCTTTTTCATCGGTTGTTGCAGTGCTTTTTACAATGGAATTGATTTCAGAATAAACTTCGTGAATGTCAGCTTTTGTAACGGAATCCGAGAGCCCGGCAGAATCACCCTGACCCGCAGAATTACCTTGGCAGCATGATTCCAGTTTGCTCGGAGAGGAATTGCAGTCCGAAAACACAGGATATGATTCCGGCGCTTTTTCGGCAAAACTTTTTGCGGCAGCAGAAATCAGTTCTTTTTTCAGCTGATTCTGGGGCAGCGTCTTTCCGTTGCGGAGGGCAACAGGAAGCGGATTGATCTTTATAAGGTCAAAAGCTGCTTCCGGATTGAAAAAGGGTTTGCTGCAATAATCAAACGTATCTTTGTCCCAATCATCTTTTTTGTCAGAATCGGGAAAAACATTGTCAGCAAAAAGCGGTTCCTGATCTTTTTCCAGCGCATAATATCTTCTGAGAATTCTCCGCATGATCGGGTCTTCAGGGCTTTCTTTCGTTTTCCGTTCCAGATCTCCTACAAGAAAAGCACTTTCTTTTGCTCTGGTAATGGCAACATAAATTTTGCGCTTCTGCTCGGCCAGTTCACGTTTTTTGTCTTCTTCTTTCTGAAGCTCGTAAAAAAGATTTTCTCCTGATTCAACACCTTTGAGAGAAAGTGTTTCTCCGTCAAAAAAAGCTGAACTGCTTTTTGCGGCACTTACGCCTCCGAAAATTCCCGTTACAAAAACATGATCGTATTCCAGACCTTTGCTCTGATGAATGGTAAGAATTGTGACTGCATCCGGTTTTTCAAGGGGATAATCCAGTGACTCCTCGTCCAGTTCTGCATCACTTTCTGCCATGAAGCCGGCATTTTCCTTTTCTTTGATGAGAGAAAGCTGATCCACAAACCATGCTATGTTGTTTCCTGAATTTTCCGCCTGGCGTGCAAGCTCGTAAAGTACGTCAAACTGCTCGGAATAAAGCTGGAGACTGCTGCTCAAAAGTGTTTCAAAACAATAGCCGGCATCATACCAGAGTTTTTCCACAGACTGGGTAATGCTTTGAGAAAGGATTTGCGTGCGGGTTTTTTCAAACCAGGATTTTGCTTCGGAAAACTTTCGGGCATCGTCAGAAGACAAAGGCAGCTGACCGAACCGGCTCAGATCGTCAAAAACTGAATAACCTTCGGGCAGCACGGAAATGATGTTCTGCACGGCTGTTCCGCTAAGGCCGGCAAAAGGTGAGCGCAGAAAAGCTGCAAAAGCGCTGATATCGTCAGGATAAACGCAGAGTCGCAGCACATTGGCAAAATCATTGGCAATGCCTTCTGAAAAAATGTTTTTCTGCATGTCCACAACGTAAGGGATTTCAAAAAGCGTAAGATATTTCTGCAATGTATTCCTGTGGGTGCGGCTCATGTCCAGCACTGCAAAGCCGGAATATTTGAGGGAAGGATCGGCTTTCATCATGTCATGGATCCGGCGCGCAATGAAAAACGCAACCGTTTCCTGCTCGGGAAGACAAACCTGCGCTTTTTTCAAATCTGAATAAGTTTTTGTGCCGGCCTTGTCTTTTCCGCTGTTCAGTATGCAGGCATGAATTCTCACCGGATGCGCGCTGTCTTTCTCTGCTGCCTCCAACGTTATGCTGTTTACGTCGCTGTCATTTTTCGTGGCAAAGTTTCCCGCAGATTTAAGATAAAGTGCTTCGTAATCCGGCACATTTTCCGCATTGTCCGCATAAAAAAGCGAATCAATCATTGCATCATCTTTTGCGGAAACAGCAGTTTTTGCGCCGCCCGCAACAACGTTACCAGTTTTTGCCACCGCGTCATCAGCGCCCGCAACAGCGTTACCAGCGTCCGCAACAGCGCTACCAACGTCCGCAACAGCGCTACCAGTTTCCGCAACAGCGCTACCAGCTTTCGCCACCGCGTCATCAGTTTCCGCAGCGTTACCGGGGGCAGCGTCATCAGTGCCGAAAAGCAGGTTGAAGGAACGGAGCAGATCCGGATGAGAGCGGTAATTGTTAGTCATGGAAAGCTGGGCGTGATCAGGAATGCCGCTGGAATCCTGCAGCGTTTTCTTGAGTCCGTTGAACACACTTACGTCTGCCCCGCGGAATTTGTATATTGACTGCTTTTCGTCACCCACAAAAAACAGTTTGTCAGCAGAAAGATTTTCGGACAAAGCATTCCAAAAATCAGCTTCCTTTGCAAAATCGCTCCGGTCCAGTTCGGCTCCGTCTTTTTCTGCAATCAGATAAAGCATGTTTCTGTTGGATTCGTTGTTGTCCTGGAATTCGTCAATCATGATTTTGCGGATCATTGACTTCTGCTGACGGCGTATGTCTTTCTGCTCAATCAGAATGCGGAGTGCAAGATCGCTTATGTCTTTGAAGGACAAATTTCCCGAAAGTTTTTTGTTTTTGTTGACAATGCCGAGAAATTCATCCAAAAGACCGTACATTTCTTCAAAAAAGTCAAAACGTGACAAAAAATGTTCCGCAGAATTCATCCGATTAAGAAGAGAATCCGAATTTTCATCGTCCCCTCGGATTTCTTTTATTTCAACATTGATTGGTTTTACATAGCCTTTTGCATTCAGTTTTATCTGATTTATGGAAGCAAGAGCCGAAACAAAGTTTTTCGCTTCGGCACGGGTTTTCTGGCGAAAATCTCTGTCAGAAACAAATCTGCTGCTGTCATCAAAAGACGGAATTCTTGAAACATCAATTTCCGCCACGGCCTCCAATGCTTTGAAGTATGGCGTTCCCTTTTTCTGCGACGCATTTTCTTCGTACAGAGACTGGATCTTTCCCAATGAATCAGAAAGCTTTGAACGAGAGGAATTCCAAATGTCAAAAGCTTTTTCCGCCTGAACTGCAAGATTTTTTGAAAACCAGTCCGGTTCCGTAGCAATTGTGGTGTAATCAAGAACCGGCTTTACAAAATAATCTTTTGCAAACTGTTCAAAAGCACCGGCCCGTGAAAAAAAAGCGAAACATTCTTTGTGTGCGTCTTTGTTTTTAAGCACAAAAGGCAGTGCAGCATTGTAAACATCACGTTCACAGCCGGAAGCTCCTACTGAAAAATCAGGTCTGATTCCGTAAAGATTGGCGGCAAGACGCACAATGTCAGAACTGTAGGAGTCCAATGTCTGAACACGTGCATCACTGAACTCTGAAAGTGCTTTTTTTGCGCATTCATTGCCGTGTTCTGCATACAATTTGAGTTTTTTATGGACTCGGGCGTAAATTTCTGTTGCAGCTTTTTTGGTAAAAGTCAGTGCAAGAATGTTTTTTACCTTGAGAGACGGATTTTCCATCAGAAGATAAGCATAACGGATTGCAAGAACTTCCGTTTTTCCGCTTCCGGCACCGGCAGAAACTACAGTATTGTCCGTTTTGGTGATTACGGCAAGCTGGGAATCATCGGGAATCTTCGTGTTGTCATCAAATTTGCGCTGAATAAGCTGTTTAATGTCTTCCATGGTTTACCGTCCGTTTCCGACTGCAAAAGGTGTGCGGCAAATTGCCTTGTACTGACAGTTTCTGCAGTCATTGTGTTTTGAAACAAAATTCCTTGCTGCCGGATCTGTCGAAACTGAAAAATCGTTGACAGAAATTTTGTCTGCGGCAAAGGATGCATAATCAAAAAGTGATTCCACCGTCGGCTGAAAATCTTCGCGGGTTTTGACAGAATTTCTGTCGTTGGGAAAAACGTAAACCCGGGAAAACAGATTGTCTTTTTTTTCTTTGAGCGAATAAAAAAGAGCGCTTTCAACCTTGAGTTTTGGAAACATGGATTCTGCAAGATGAACGTAAGCCGCAATCTGGAAATTCTTAAGCACTGAATCTGCCGTGCCGTCCTTTGTCGCAACACATTCCGAAGCAGAAGGCGTTTTTCCGGTTTTGTAGTCAATCACTGTGCCCAAAAGAACAGGATTTCCGTCTTCGTCAAAAGTTTCGCGGCACAAAAGACAGTCTATGCTTCCGAAAAGTCCGAAACCTGTTTTTTCAGGAGACTGATTTTTTACAGGCGGAACACGGATTTCAGTTCCTGCCACAAAATATCCGCCGAAACCTGTCTGCTCTTTTTTGCCCCGCAGATCTTCCGCTGTAAAAGCACATATCTGCAGCATAAAGTCCACAAGCTTTCCTTCAATGCCGGGCCGCTGGCTCTGAAGCACATTCATCGCAAGCGAACTGTTTTTGGGCAGACTGCGCAAAGGTACTTCCTGAATTGCCAAAAGCCACACTTTGTCAAAAGCCTCATGAACTTTTGCCCGGTCTTCTGCACTGTTTCGGCCAAGAAGCGGAAGTTTCCTGCGCCCCTGAGAATCTGTCTCTGCCAGTTCCCCAAAAAGAAGCTCCACCAGTTTATGAACAAGGGTTCCAACTTCGTTTGCCCGTGCAATGCGCGGCGACACGGATTCTTCCTGAAGACGGAGCACATTCTGGTACAAAAATTTCGTAGGACAGTCAAAAAAGCAGTTCAATGCAGAAGCCGAAAAAAGCGGAACATCATTTTTGTCCAGTTTGAAGGCATTTCTGACAGCTGACTCCAAATCGTCTGAAAACTGATCTGTTCCCGAGCCGAGAGAAATTCTCTGCCAGTTTTCAAAAGCTTCTTTCTGAGAAGCGGTAAATTCATCAAAATCTTTGCGGAAAAGCATGGATTCTTTCTGCTTTGTCACAAAATCATATTCATCAAGAAAAGCATAATTCTCCGCCGGAACCTGATGCAGTGCAGTGTGCATGATGGCCGCTCCGTCAAAATTCTTTTCAGAACAGGAAAAATACACTTTTTTTGCAGTTCCGGCACGCTGCTGAGTGTTGTACAGTTTTACAAACCGTGCAGAACCGTCTGCATCTGCCGCTGCCAGTCCGAAAAGTTCGCGCTTTCTTTCATCCTTTATGAAGGAAAGCTGCTTCATGGGAACTGTTATGTCGGCCTGACTTGCATCAATCACGAACATATGGTCAAAATCCGCACCGGAAGCAACACGGTAAGTAAAAATGTTCACACCGTATTTTTTTTCGTTGGGATTATATGTTTCCTGATTGATTTCGTTGATGAAAAAATCAAGATAATTGTTCAAGGCGCCGGATTCTTTTATATAACTTTTTTCAAGGCGCACCATTTCTGACAGATCCGTAAGGATTTTTCCGAGAATTTTGTTTGTTACGTCAAAAGTCGGGTCTGTCACGAACTTTTCCGGTTCAAGAAATTTTCCGCAGTCACGGAAGTTGAACCAGGCCTGCTGAAGTTCAGAAAAGCTTCTGCAATTGTCAAAACTGAGTACAGCAGCGCGCAAATCCCGGTAATAAAGCAGTGCTTCATTCAGATTTGACGAAAATTCCGTCATTTCTGAATAAAAAGAAGACAAAGCTTTTTCCATGGACATAATCCACACGTCAGAAGAAGCATCAGTTTCTTCTGAGCAGAGGCAGCGCAAATCAAGTCCGTATTGAATCAGTCTTCTGTTGAGTTCTGGATTTTTCCACGGAACAAAACCGTCGCAAAGCAAAGCGCGCACAGTTTCAAAAGAAAAATTCAGTTTTATGCAGTCCTGAATTTTTCCGAAAATGTCGCCTCCGCAATTTTTTGTGCAGGAAAGACCGTCACGCACAATAAAAGGAATGCCGTACAAGCGGAATTCGCGCTCAATGTAAGGACGGACTTCAGAAAGTTTGGGAACATTTACTGCAACACGGCGCAAATCCACACCTTCTTTCTGAAGTTTTCTGATTTGCAGACAAAGACGGCGCAATTCCATGCGTGCATCAGGATAAAGAACGCAATCTGTGTTTTCTTCATTTTCTGAATCAGGCAGATTCACAAGAGTCACATCATCGAATTTTTCGAATTCCGCAGAATATTCAGCAAAATCTTCAAGAATTTCAGGATAAAAAATGAAAACCTGTCTGTTTTTTGCTTTGTATGCAATGTCCAGATAAGCAGGCTCGTAAAAATGATTTTTATTCAGAAACCGGCAATATTCTTCATAAACTAAATGAAAATCCCGGTTTTCTCCGTCATCGGAATTACCGTTTTTCAAAAAATCTTCTATGTGGTGTTTTTCCCACAACCGCAAAGACGGAAGAATTTTTGCAAGCCAGTCGGTAAAGCCGAATGCAGTTTCTGCGGAGTCCGCCTGATTTGCAATGATTTTTGCAAGAAATTTCTGCTGATTGTTGCGCCTGAGAAGATCCTGCACAAAAACTTTGCGCATAAGGGCGGGCACACACACAGAACCGTTGCAGGTTTCGTCAACAGACTGGACAAATTCACTTTTAAAATTGTCCCAGACAGTAAACTGATCCGCGTTGACAGCTTTTACACCAGATTCTTCAGGAAAACGCACGGCCCAGTCAATCCAGCTCTGCATCTGTATTGCAGTGGGAAAAACAAAAAGAGGGTTATAATGAAAATCTTTTTTTGACCGGGCAAAACATCCGGCAAGAATTTCTGAAACTGATTTTTGTGATGACTCCATGCATTTAAATATAGGCTATGCTTAAAAAATCATCAAATGCTTTCACTGATTGTTGCGGCAGACTGTGCAGGTGTTCTGAAACCGGTAAGCAGATCACTTGCAATTCTATAAAGACTGCTTCTGCTTACACGAAGATTCCGTGCGAATTCTGTTTCAGTGACGGAAATGTTTTCTGACTTGTCCGAAGCCCGTAAAGAATCCGATGCAAATTCCGCAAAATCTGAACAAAATGCAGAGTTTCCGCGCAAAACACAGACCAAGCTTTTTACAGGTGTTACACTATCGTTACCGTCGGCAGAAGGATATTCCACAAGGCCATAGTCGCCTTTTCCCGCACAAGGCCCGATTGCCACACGGTTTTCGCGGCATAAAGCAAGGCACTGCCCAAAAGTCAGTTCATCTGCGTCAGGCGGGAAAAATCCCTGGTCACAGGAAATTTTCAGCCACTCAAGAGCATCCAAAGCTTTCTGATCTGACAGATCAACCTTACCGTCTGCATCAAAAACAGAACAGCCGCGGCTTTCAATCAATGCAAAAATCATCGGGTTGCAGAAAGAATCCCCGCTTCCGAAGCCAAAGGGATAAACATTTTCCGGCAGTTCTTTTGCCAGTGTCACAAGAATTTTCTGCCATTCAGCAAGAGTCCAGCGCTGTACTCCGCTTTTTCCGCCGTTTTCAGCATCCTCAGCAATGAATTCATCAAGTCCGCATTTTCTGAACAAATCTTTGTCATAACACAAAAATGCTTTTTCAGATTTGCACAATATAATAGAAGAAATTGCATCAGAATCCGCAGATGCCAAAGTGTCGGCCCCGCAGAAAACCAAGTCTGCATCAGCATTTTCATCAGTTTTCTGCAAAGATTTGCGCAAAGAATCTGCATCCGTTTTTTTTACGGAAAAAGAAATGTCCGCATCTTTGCAGTTTTCCGCAAAATTCTTTGCAAGGCCCGCAATCACTTCATGAACATCGGAACCGGAACCGGCAGAATCTTCTTCTACAATTACTGAAATCAGAATTTTTTCCTTGGGCGGATTTTTCCGGCAACCGCAAAGACAAAAAACTGCGCACAAAAGGCAAAAAGCGCATGACAAAAAAATTGAACGGACCGCAACACGGCCAAAATCCAAGAAATCTGATTTCATTCTGAACACCTCAAGAAATTTTTCGGCATTTTGTCGTGCAGGTTTCACTTCAAAAAAACAGGGTTTATGGAAGGACAAAGCAAAGTGCGTTTTTTTTGCTCATCCGCTTAAGTGAAAAACTAAAAATCCGATAATCGAACTATGAAACAGTCAGACAAACTTTCAATTTGCGCCGGAGTGCTCATTCTTTGTGCCGCCGCAGTTATTCTCATATCTTTAATGCTTCAGTTTTTGGGGTATAATCCTGCTGCCGATTTCTGGTGGCGTCTTGAAAACTTCGGTGCCATGCTCCATTCAGTTTACGGCTACTCCTGCATTCTGATTCCGCTATACCTGATCATTGCATCCGTCTGCCTTTTTTCTCCCGTGTGGAACAGCCGCCGCGGAGTTTATCTTTCGATTTTTCTCCTGCCCTTCTTTACAGTTGTGCTGGTTGAACGGCTCTGCAATTCAATTTTTGTAGGAAGCGGAATTTCTCTTGCAATCATCAAAGCAAGTGCAGTCATTCTTGTAAGTGCACTGCTGATTGCCATTGAATATCTGATTGCAGGAATTCTTTATGACATGATTGAAGCACCAAAACGTCACAAAGCCCGCATGAAAGCCGAAGAAAAGCGCAGAGAAGAAGAAGCCCGCAACAAAGAGGAAAATGACGTTCAGCCTGATTCATGCAAAACTGATTCTGAACAAGTTGAAAAAACTGAATCTGAAGAAGCAGAAACTGAAGCTGAAGAAACCGCAGCCGAAGAAAAACCTGTTTCTGAACCGGAATCAGCTGTAATTTACGCAGAACCGCCTGCTGATTATCTTGAGCCTGCAATGCCATTGTCTCAAAACACAAAAACAGAATCTCCTGCTGAAGAAAACCCTGCTGTTACGGAAGAAAATGTTCCTGAAGCAGAGAAAAATTCTGCAGAGCTTGACAACATTGCGCTTTCTGAAGTTCAGGAAAAACTTGGCGGCAACATTCCTCCAAAACAGCTTGAAGAACTTGTTGCATCAAATCCTCTTGTAAAGGAAGAACTTCCTGAAGAAGACCAGGTGATTCAGCTGGTTCTCGGAGATGACGGACAGACACAGGATGAACCCATAATGCTTTCTTTGTCGGACAATGACGAAGGTGACAGCATTCTGTCTGCCGCAACTCCCCTTTCTGACGATGATTTTTCAGATGATCAGTCTTCAGACACTTTGTCCGAAGCAACTGCAGTTACAGACACAGGTTTTGTTGACAGCAGCGATTTTGAAGAAGCCGACGCTTTTGCAGAAGCAGACAAACTTCTTGGCTCAGATGATTCTTTGTACAGTGCCGACGAAGCAGCTTTCCTTGAAGACCCTTTTGCAGACGGTGAGGAAACTGCTACCGGCGAAGATGAAGCTGATGTGCCCGGCGCCCAAACTGAATCCGCGCCCCAAACTGCTACCGGCGAAGACACTGACGAAGCGGATGCGCCCGCCGCACAAACTGCTACCAGCCCAGACACTGACGAAGCTGATGTGGCCGGCGCCCAAACTGAATCCGCGCCCCAAACTAATACCAGTGAAGACGCAGATGAAGCTGATGTGGCCGCCGCACAAACTGCTACCAGTGAAGACACTGATAAAGCTTTTGCGGCCGCGCCCCAAACTGTTCCCGGCGCAGACGCAGACGAAACTTTTGCGCCCGCGCCCGAAACTGCTACCGGCGCAAACACTGACGAAGCTGACGACACGCTGGACACAAGCTTTGCAGAAAGCGAGATCCGCGCCGTAAGCCAGCCTGTATTCGGAGACTATGAGGCCATCAAGAATCAGTTTTTTTGTACCGACAGTTCCCCCGCGGACCAAACTGATTCTGCCAGCGCTGACACTAGTGTGCCCGGCGCACAAACTCCCGCCAGTGCCCCGCAAACTGAACCAGTTGCAGACACAACTGAACCCGCGCCCCAAACTGTTACCAACGAAGACACTGACGAAGCTTTTGTGCCCGGCACCCAAACTCCCACCAGCGCCCCGCAAACCGAACCCGCCCCAGAAACTCCCACCAGCGAAGACACCGCAGAACCAGTTTCCGGCGCAGACACCGCATCATACGACTTTGATGCTGACACCCCGCAGCCGCCGGCCTTTGACACGGACGATTACGAGCCCAACCTTTATTCCGGCGACACCGACGATGAAGACGATGACGAAGACCGTTTCGATGACGACGAAATCACAGAAGAAGACGAAATCGACATTCCGGTCCCCCAGGATTACACCCAGAATCCGTCCGCCGGGTTTTCCCAGTCATACAACGCACACCCGTACAGCGTCCCCACAGAAGGACTCCTGAACAACTTCGAGAACAATCCCTACTGGATTATTGACGAAGAAACAAAACAGGCCGCCGTCATCCTCAAAGAAACACTCAGCGAGTTCAAGATCGAAGCCGAAGTTACAGGAATCCGCAAAGGCCCTGTAGTCACAATGTTCGAACTTCTGCCCGCACCCGGCGTAAAACTGAACAAAATCGTTGCACTTCAGGACAACATTGCCCTCCGCCTTGCCGCATCCAGCGTCCGTATCGTTGCCCCCATTCCCGGCAAAAAAGCAGTCGGCGTAGAAGTGCCCAACAGCGAGCGCGCAATGGTCAGTTTCCGCGAACTTATAGAAAAAGACCTGCCCGCATTCAACAAAATGCAGATTCCCGTAGTTTTGGGCAAAGACATTACCGGTGACGCACAAATGCTCGATCTTGCCACCACACCGCACCTTCTGATTGCAGGTTCCACAGGTTCCGGAAAATCAGTCTGCGTCAACTCCATGATTCTGAGCATTCTCTACAAACGCTCTCCCCGTGACGTAAAAATGATTCTCATCGACCCGAAAATCGTAGAGCTCAAACTTTACAACGACATTCCCCATCTTTTGACCCCTGTAATCACTGAACCCAAAAAAGCATTCCAGGCCCTTCAGTACTGCCTTTGCGAAATGGAACGCCGTTACGCAATGCTTGACAAAATGGGCGTGCGCGAAATAAGAAGCTACAACCACCGCATTACAGAACGCCACCTGATGCAGGAAAAACTTCCGTACATCGTGGTAATCATTGATGAGTTTGCAGACCTTATGGCCACAACCGGCAAAGAACTTGAAACCACAGTTGCGCGCCTTGCCGCAATGAGCCGTGCAGTCGGAATCCACCTTGTCCTTGCCACGCAGCGTCCTTCAATCGACGTAATCACAGGACTCATCAAGGCAAACATTCCTTCACGCATTGCATTCATGGTTGCGTCAAAGACAGACAGCCGCATCATCATTGATCAGGTCGGCTCCGAAAAACTTCTGGGCAAAGGAGACATGCTTTATGCAAGCGCAATCGATCCTTTCCCCGTGCGCATTCAGGGAACCTTCGTTACAGAAGACGAAGTTGAGCGCGTTGTAAACTACGTAAAGCAGATTGCACCGCCTGAATACATTGACGACGAAATTTTCGTGGAAGAAGACGAAGATGAAGATACTTCCGACGGACTTTTTACAGAAGGCGAAGACCCGTTGTATGACAAAGCGCTGAACATTGTTGTACAGGAAGGCAAAGCATCCGCATCCTATCTTCAGCGCCGGCTCAAAATCGGATACAACCGTGCAGCCCGCCTTGTAGAAGACATGGAAGCACGCGGAATTGTAGGCCCTGCAAACGGTTCCAAGCCCAGAGAGCTGATTCACGTGCCGTAATTTTCCGGGTCAGGCCCTCCATGGCCCGCCCCGGGAGGCAGAAAGTGGCCGCATTAGCCACTTCTGCTACCGCTTTCAGTGCCGCCTCCATGCGGCACCAAAACTTTACACTGTCAAACAAAATCACATTTCATACAAATTTACGAAATTCCGGCGCAAATTCCTTTTTTCCCGATTCATTGCAAACCCGCAGTTCACCCCCTTATAATTTCCTCACTATGAATACAAAACACATTTTCAAATTCTTTTTCCCGAAAGAAGAAGCAGTGTCAGGCCTTTCAACCCGCGAAAAAGCCCACCTTCCCTTTCTTATTTCAGGTACCGGTATTCTTGCCGTTTTCATGCTTTTCTTCAGTGTCGTACTTATCCTTTTGGGCAAGGCAACCATCGGTATGGCAACCGCCATTCTTTTCATACTTCTTCTGACAGGCCTGTTTCTGACCAAACGCGGCAGAATCAACGCAGGCGGAATGATGACCACAATTTCAATCTTCATGCTTGCTTTTGCAGTAGTTTTCTTCGCTTCCGGCACAGATTCAGAATTCATCATTTACCGGGGCGGTTTCATCATTTCAGCAATGGCAGCCCTCAATCTGGCACTGGCCACAAACCCCAAACAGGTCAACACATACTTCATTCTCAGCGCCCTCATCTGGATTGCAGACCTTTTTACCGGCCTCAAACCCTATTTTGCCGCAGATTTCCAGGCTTCATTAACATGCTACGCAATCAGCTGCATCGGAATCATCATTTCCAACGTGGCCTGCGTAATCTCAAACAAATTCAACAATTCAATCATTGATCAGGCAGAAGCACAGCGTGTCAAAGCCAGCGAATCACTTAAGAAAATCACCCGCCTTCTTGAAGAATCAAAAGACGGCATGAACATCGGAAAAAGTCTCAACAATTCCGCCGAAACTGCCTCCGAAAGCGTAAAAAAAGTCAACGACGTTTACAGCTACATCATGAATGAAACTATTTCCCTCAACACGGAAACAGAAAATGCGGAATCAATGGGCTCCCTTGTAATCAAGAACGCACAGGCAATGAAGAACAGCGTTGACGAACAGAACACTTCCATAAGACAGACTTCCGCCGCCATTACACAGATTTCTGCAAATCTTTCAAACGTAAGCACCATTGCCACAAAACGCAAGACAGGCATGGACAAAATCGTTTCAGATCTGGATTCCCAGGCCAGACAGATTTCTTCACTTCTTGCACAAGTTAAGGATCTTCAGGATTCCTCCAACAAAATTGCAGAATTCGTAAGCACTGTTGATTCAATTGCAAGTCAGACCGGACTTCTTGCCATGAACGCTTCAATCGAAGCGGCACACGCAGGCACACTCGGCAAAGGATTCAGCGTAATTGCACACGAAATCCGCAAACTTGCAGAACAGTCCACAGCCACAGCCAGCAAAATCAGCGACACACTGCAGCAGAACTCGGAGATTGTTCTCCACACAACAGAAGCAGTCACCAACTTTGCAGCGCAGACAAAGGCCAACAGTGAAGAAATCAAGACCACAATCATGGGAATTGAAGAAATCATTGCAGGAATTTCAGAAATGGACGCAGGAACCCGTGACGTAATGAATGCGCTCAATGCTTTTGTTGACCACTCACACAAAACTTCTGACCTGGTAACCGGCGTTACGGAAGAAGTTTCACAGCAGTCGGAATCTCTGTCAAACATTGCAGAAATCACTTCAGAACTCAAAGACAAAGTCAGCAATCTGGAAAGTCAGATTGCCAACATCAACAATGCAATTCATGACATTCAGCGTGAAGCAGGCGAAAACGCAAAAGTCACGGAACGCATCAATTCTTCTCTGGATCAGATGTAACAGAAGGTCATGCCTGAAAGTTCTGTCCGGCATGACCACATTTTCCGCACTTTTTTTTGCTGAATCTTAAAAATAAATTGGATTTTCTTTTTCTCTGTGTTATAGTAGTTTATATAATTGTGTTCACTGTCCGATGATTTATTCAACGGTTCAATACAAAAAGAGGAGTCGATTCCATGATGCACTTTACACCAAAAAAAGCATTCGGAGCACTTGCTGCACTTCTGATTTTTTCAGTTCTTATTACAACTGTTTCCTGCGCGGCAATGTTCAACAAACGGGCAGCAACAGGCATTGCGGTCATACTGCCCACAGAAAAAGGTCCTCGTTTTACAAGAGAAAATGCAGAAGATTTTGCCACCTACTTTGACATTACTCTTTATACTGTCAAAGACGGTAAAATTGAAGGCGAACCAGTTGTAGAGGAAAAAGTTTCAGAATCCACAGTGATTTCTACCCTTCCCGGCACTTATTTCGTAGAAGTAATAGCTTCCGATGAGTCAAAAGATATTGTCGTAGGACGCGGTTCTTCTGCTTCAAACGGTGCTTTCTGGGAAGAAGAAGACTACGAAGACGGTATTTTTGAACTGAAAGCCGGAGAAAACGTAAAAGCCGTTGTCATCAACATGAATGTAATTACAAACGAAGAAGAACCCTTCTTTCAGTTGGAATTTAATCCCAACAAAGGAATTATGCATTTGGAATCGGGCATCGAGAGCGAAAGCCACACAGAAAGCCCTTCTTATTCCAAACTGAGAGATACAGTTCTTCCCCAAAACGTTACCCGTGAACATTATACTTTTGCCGGCTGGACACTGAACGGCAAAATTGTTGAACAGAAGGACATTACAACTTCACTGCTGTACAAAGGCAGAGCAGACGACGGATCCATTACTTTTATTGCCAACTGGGAACCCATAACACACACGGTTACATGCAAAAACCCGGATGATACTGTTATCAAGAAAGTTACTTTCACTGAAGCAGACGGTTATTTCCTTTATGCACCAGAAAATCTTCCGTCAAAAAAATACTTCGATTTTGGCGGCTGGTACAGCAATCCTGAATGTAAAGAAAGGTTTGAAGGAATCCCGGCTGGAACAACAGAAGACATTGTTGTTTACGCACTGTGGGAACCCATTGAACATAACATTATCTTCGAACCAAATGACGGAAAATTCAGTACTGACGTTGCAGAAAGTTTCTTTGAATACGAGGGTCTGACAGTACTTCCTACTCCTACAAAAGACAGTGTAGAATTCGGCGGCTGGTACACAGATAAATCTTGTACCGAAAAATCCAAAGTTACTTCAGTTCCGGTCGGAACAAACAGCGATTTGATTCTGTACGCAAAATGGAATCCGATAATGCATAAGGTCATATACAAGGATCCGGATGGTTCTGTTCTCAAGGAAGTTTCTTTTGAAGAGGCAGAAGGATATTCTTCACTCTCTGAGTATGTTCCCTCAAAAGATTATTTCACTTTTGGTGGTTGGTACCTGGATAGCGTATTCAAAACTCAGGTTTCAGAGGGAGGAATCCCGGCAGGAACAACGAGAGACATTGATGTCTACGCAAAATGGAATTTTATTCAGCATTCAATTACCTTAGAAGGTCAGAGTGAAATAATCTTCTATGAACACCAGGGATATACAGAGGAACTTCCTGTTCCTACACAAGAAGGTGCAGAATTCGACGGCTGGTACACAGATAAATCTTTTGCAGCAGGTTCCAAAGTTACTTCAGTTCCGGTCGGAACAAACAGGGATTTGATTCTGTACGCAAAATGGATTTCCACCAGCAATGCAGGCATTGAGGTTAAGATTGACGCAGATATTCCCCAGAACAAAAACTATCGCATTGACACATATGGCCTGCCTCCAGAGGGATATGCTGTTTTTGATAACTGGTCACTGACAAATGAGTGTTATTGGTACAAAAACGGAGTTCAAGTCGGTGGAAGAAGGGAGCCCACAGAAATTCCTTTCAGTGAACTGTTTGAGGATAAGGACGTAGGTGTATTTACAATAACCTGTGTCTTTACTGCTGATGACGGCATAGAATACAGTGTTTCCAAAACTGTTACCCGCGAATAATTTGTAATCAGGTATTCATACAAAAAGCTGTCCATTATTCGGACAGCTTTTTTTTTCGGAACGAAGGGGATTCATCACCCTGTCATGGGGGCCGTCAAACGCAGTGAGTGCTCCTTTTGTCATGTTGAGCGAAGTCGAAACATCCTTCAAAGCGGGTCTTGCTTTGTGAAGTCCCTTCGAGGGCCTCAGGGACCACGCTGTGTCATGTTGAGCGGAACGAGCGCAGTGAGTGAAGTCGAAACATTGCCAATCGCTGACGCGATGGGCTTTGAGTTTTTCTGAAGAAAAACTCAACAGACTTGTAACATTTGAAACGATTGATGCCATAAAAGATCCTTCGACTTCGCTCAGGATGACATCGCGGTGTAGTGCTCAGGATGACATCAAAGTGTTGTCCGCAGGATGACGGTGTGTGTGCTGGATGACACAGTGAATGCACTGGAGGACAAAGCCTTGTGTGCCGGGTGGCTGTATCACACAAAATGATTTATAATTGATATAAGTGGAGATTTTATTATGCCGGAATTGAAACGATTTGATGGTATTGTTATATATTTGTTGTTCAATGATACTCAGCATCATAACAAA
>JAKSTU010000015.1 GCA_024402435.1 Treponemataceae bacterium | reverse complement strand
CATTAATCCTTTTTATTGCAGCCTACTGAATTTACAGAATAAATTTCACACTCTCCCGTTATCTGTTTCAATCTGATTCGGATGCCATTTATATTCACGAGCAACTTGAGCCAATTTTCCTTTGCACAAAAACTTGATTGTATAAGGTTTCTTTTCACTGGCAAAAATACCAAATCCCGGATCTATATAATCAGAAACTTTGAAATCTTTTGGAGTATTAAATTTCTCATTTTTAATTTCAGCCTTAGTAATTCGTGTTAGAGAGAAAATTCTGACTTCCTCTCTGGTATGACACCAGGCAATTATGTACCAGGAACCGCCTTTACATACAATATGGTATGGATCAATAAGTCTGGATTTCTTCTCATTAGTATTCAAATTGTAATGTTCAATTTCCAATGTTCTTGAAGTCTTAAGAGCAGTCATTACAGTTTCAAAAATAACCGTATTGATTTCAGGAAGTGGATCTGAAATATAAGTAATCTCATCAGACAAAAAACTTGAATCAATTTGCACTTTCTCCGGAAGACTTTCAGTTATTTTTTTGAATATACTTTTCAGTTGTTCTTCAAGAGGAGTATTCTTATATTGTTCCAAAAGACGATCAAACAGAGTTAGAGAGAAAAGTTCTCCTTCTTTAAGATTTACATATTTAATAAAGAAGTTTTCATCTGTGTAATAATAACCGTTTTTATGAGAATCAAATTCCAAAGGTGCCTGATATAAATCGCGCAGCATATCCAAATCACGTGCAATCGTTCGAGGTGATACTTCTATTTTTTCACATAAATCTGTTTTATTTGGATAAGTACCGCTTCTAATCATGTCATCAATCAAATGAATACGATAAAGCGGAAGATTGTTTTCGTGTGTATCTTTCATAAGAACCTCTTACTCAATTATATCACTCATTTTAATGGTGTGTCCGGAAAACCTGGAGTCGATGGAAAAACTGGAGCGTCAGGTTTTCCAGGAATAGAACACCGCTAAACCATCATCCCATTTCCCCCAGTTTCCAAAAAAATCATAAAACCTATTGACAAAGTAGGTAATTAAAAGTATTTTACTAATACCTACTACAAAGATAGGTAATAGCAAAAGACAAAGAAAGTTCCTGAGCAATCGGTGTTTGTGTTAAAAACACAGTTACAAGCACTAAAAAACTTTGGAACCGCAGCCCTAAGTCAATGGCGACCTTAGAGCGGCATCATGTCTTTATTACCTATTAAAAAACTAGGTAGGTAAGGAGAACGGGATGGACTTGAATCTCAGAGGCAAAACTGTAGTAGTCACCGGCGGCAGCAAAGGAATCGGTTATGCAATCGCAAAAGAATTCCTTGTTGAAGGCGCAAATGTTTTTATTACAGGCCGCAACGAAGAATCTCTTATGAAAGCGCAGAGAGAACTTTGTCAGTTCGGGAATCTTGAAGTCTGTCCCGGAGACGGGACTAAAGAAAAAGATGTAGAAGCGGCTGCAAAGGATGCTGCTTCTTTAACCGGAAAAATTGATGTTTGGGTAAACAATGTAGGAACAAACAGAGCAAAAAAAAGCGAGTTCCTTTCAGAAGAAGACATTGATTACATTTATGCAGCGGTTTTCAAATCAGCTGTGTTCGGCATTCAGAGCGCAGTCAAATACATGAAACAAGGAGGTGGGTCCATCGTAAATATTTCTTCACTTGCGGCAAGATGCTCCACATGCGGAAGATCAAATATTTACGGCTCCATGAAGGCAGGCCTGCTTTCCCTCACAAGAAATTATGCCGGTGAGTATAAAAAAGAGGGAATCAGGGTAAATGCAGTTCTTCCGGGGTACACAAGAACACCTTTGGTAGAAAAAGGATTTACAGGCGAAGAACTTAAACGGCTCCTTGCATCAAATATTGCAGGAAGAATGGCCGAGCCTGTAGAAATAGCAAAGCCTGTTGTGTTTCTGGCAAGTGAAGCAGCCAGTTACATCAACGGAGAAGCACTGGAAGTCGGCGGCGGACAGGGAATTGTCCTTAACCCCTGGTACAGTGACGAAAAAAACTACTGATTAATAGAGGAAAATAAAATGGCAGATAAAAGACAACTGGTATTGGATGCATTCAACAACAAACCTACAGAAAGAGTTCCGGTAGGATTCTGGTTCCATTACACACAGAATGAACTCAAATCAGCATACGACATTCCTGAAATGAGAGCACAGAACATTGCAGGACACAAAAAGTTCTACGAAGGTTTCAAACCTGATTTCGTAAAGCTTATGAGCGACGGCTACTTCTTTGAACCAAAAACTTCAGCTTTTCTTCGCTCTGCAACTTCTGCAAAGGATTTGTATGGCTTAAAGCCGATTGCTGAAGATGATCCATGGATTAAAGATCAGGTTTCGCTTGTAAAGGAACTGACTTCAGAATTCGGCAGTGAGATTGTGACAGTGTACAACGTTTTCGCACCTGCAACTGCATTCAAATGGAGCGTTGAGGGTGCTGACAAAAAAGTTGCTGCTCTGATCAAAGAAGACAAAGACGCAGTCATCTACGCCCTTGGTGTAATAGCGCAGAACACGCAGATTCTTGCAAAAGCCGTAATTGAAGAAGGCGGAGCAGACGGAATCTACCTGAGCGTCCAGAACATTCAGGATCCCGGTGTTGACCCGGATACATATTCAGAAGTTGTGTCCCCGGCAGAAATTTCCATTCTGACTGCTGCAAACTCTGCCGGCGGAATAAATGTTCTTCACGTCTGCGGTTATGAAGGTGCAAAAAATATTTTCAGCATTTTCAAAAACTATCCTGCAAAAGTAATCAATTTTGCTTCCGTTGTTGAAGGAGTTTCTCTCAAAGAGGGCAAAGAAATCTTCAAAGGCAAAGCAATAATCGGCGGTTTTGCAAATACAAAAGACGGAATTCTCTACAAGGGAACAAAAGAAGAAGTTCAGGCAGAAACAAAACGTCTTCTTGCAGAAGCAGGAAGAACAGGAATCATTCTTGGTGCCGACTGCACAATTCCACGTGACATTGATTTTGAACACCTTGAATGGGTAAGAGAAGCAGCAAAATAAACAACGGAAATAAGGAGACTAAGAATTATGAAAAAGACAATAAAGACACTTGCAGTAATCGGATTGATTGTTTCACTTGCAGCAGGCCTTACATCCTGCCAGAAAAAAGAATCCGGCGTAAAGAAGATTCAGGTTGCACATACCAACTATTACAAACCTTATGACTTCGTAAATGAAAACAACGAATCAGACGGATTTGAAGTGGCAGTTCTTAAAGAAGTGGACAAGCTTCTTCCTCAGTATGAGTTTGTATACAATCCAACATCAGATGACGATCTTTTGATCGGTGTCCTTCAGGGAAAATATGATGTGGGAACAAAAGGCGTATGGAGAACTGCAGAACGCGAGAAAAAGTACGTGTTCCCCAAAAATCCCATCGGTGCAAGTGTAATCGGAATTGTTGTAAGAACAGAAACAACTGGTCAGATTCACGACCTGCCTTCATTCGCAAAGTATTCCGGAAAACTTGTTCCCATCGGAGCCGCAAACGCCATGTACAGTGTAATCGATGAATACAACAAATCTGCAAAGGATGATGAAAAAATCGATCTGATTGCAGGCGACAATTTCCTTGCAAGCGATGCTTACGTCTGGGTAAACGAAAAACGCTATGACGGCTATGTGGACATAAAGCTTTCTTTCCAGAACAACATTCTGGAAGAGGGCGCACCCTATGCTGATTTCAAGGACAAGCTTTCATACATTCCTTACAAAGGCATTCCTACCTGGCCCCTTTTCAACGTGAAAAACCAGGAACTTGCTGATGCCTACGATGAAGCAATTCAAAAGCTTATTGCAGACGGAACAGTTTCCAAACTTGCCATCCAATATTTCGGTGAAGACGTTTCCGCTCTTCTTAAATAACCGGTTCTGAATGGTGGTTGAGTTTGACTTAGCCACCATTTTTTTTAGGAGACTTTTATGGACAGACCTTTTTATCCGCAGAAAATACTTGAAATCATTCCGGTTCTGTTGCCTTATCTGCTGGTTACTTTTGAAATCATGCTGGGAACTGTAATCACCGGCCTTGTCATAGGATTTTTTCTTGCAAAGGGACAGCTTTCCAAAAAGGTCTGGCTGCAGAAAGTTTCAGGATTCATCATCAATGCCTTCCGATGCACACCGTCAATCGTAATGCTTTTTGTGATTTTTTACGGGCTTCCTGTTCTGTTCTGGGCATTGTTCAAAACTGACATCAATCAATGGTCAAAGGCGGTTTACGTAATTATTGCTTTGGGGCTTCTTTTCAGTGCCAGTGCGGCAGAAATCATGAGAAGCAGCTATCTGAGCGTTCCAAAAGGGCAGCGGGAAGCAGGGCTTACAAGTGGACTTACGGAAAAACAGACTTTCATAAGGATTGTTCTTCCGCAGGCCTTTGCGGTTTCACTTCCGAACTTGGGAAACAGCCTGATAGTGCTTCTTAAGGAAGGCTCCCTTGCATACACAATCGGGCTGATTGACGTAATGGGCAAAGGTAATCTTTTTATCAGCGTAAACTTCGGTGCTTATGCCCTTGAAACTTATATTGCACTGACAATTATTTACTGGGTGCTGACAATTGTGATTGAGCAGCTTTTCAAACTGTTTGAAAAGAAATTTTCAAAAGGCCGGGCTTCGGTTCAGCTTGCAAAATAATTGGTAAGGTGAAACATGTTTGACAACGGATTTTTCTTCAGAACTTTCTTGCTGTTGTGGAAAGCAGTCCCCGTAACATTGGAAATCACAGGGGTTTCGCTTGCAGTGGGAGTGATTCTCGGCTTTTTCATTGCATTGGCACGGATTCATAAAATCAGAGTTGTAAGTCAGATTTCAGCTTTCTTCGTGTCCTTCATCCGCGGCACTCCTATTGTGCTTCAGATTCTGGTAATTTATTCAATAATTCCCTCTTTGCTCAATGCATATTTTGTCAGCGTCGGAAGTTCCGTAAATGTGTTCGAAATCAATCCCATCATTTACGCATTCATCGTGTTCAGCCTGAACAATGCGGCAGGACTTTCAGAAGTTTTCAGGTCAGCACTGCTTACTGTCAACAAAGGTCAGCTTGAAGCAGGCTATACAAGCGGACTGACTTACTGGCAGACCTACAGAAGAATCATCATTCCCCAGGCTCTGACTGTTGCAATTCCGAACCTTTGTACAGCAACTGTAAATCTTATCAAGAACACGTCACTTGCCTTCATGATGACTGTCAAAGACATTACGGCCGTTGCAAAAATCGAAGCTTCTTATGGTTACAACTACATCGAAGCTTACCTGGATATTTTTGTGATTTACATAATTATCTGTACTGTTGTTCAAGAGCTTTTCAAAATGTGGGAAAAAAGAGCAGTTCAGTATAAAGCAGCAGCTTGATCAGAAGATATTGTCGGAGGAAAAAGAAAGAAAATGCTTAAAGTAACCAATGTTCATAAATCATTCGGAAAAAATCAGATTTTAAAAGGCGTGGATCTTACGGTAAACAAAGGTGATGTTGTCGTGATTCTTGGGCCTTCTGGTTCAGGAAAAACAACTTTGCTCAGAACTATTGCATTTCTTGAAACTGCAGATAAAGGCGAGCTGGAATTTGATGAAATCAGAACATCCCTTTCCAATGCAAACAAAAAAACAATTCTTGATGTAAGAAAAAAAATCGGATTTGTTTATCAGAACTACAATCTTTTTGCAAACAAGACAGCTTTGGAAAATGTAATGGAAGGCCTTGTAATTGCAAGAAAAGTTCCTGTGGACGAAGCAAGACAGATTGCGGAAGAAGCTCTGAAAAAAGTAGGGCTTCTTGAAAGAAAGGATTTTTACCCTTCGCAGCTTTCTGGCGGTCAGCAGCAGCGTGTGGGAATTGCCCGTGCAATTGCTTACAAACCGGATGTAGTCCTTTTTGACGAACCGACTTCCGCACTGGATCCGGAACTTGTTGGTGAAGTGCTTTCTGTAATCAAAGCCCTTGCAAGAGAAGGCACCACAATGATTGTTGTAACTCACGAAATGACTTTTGCAGAAGAGGCTGCGACTCAGGTTGTTTTCATGGACGGCGGTGTGGTTGTAGAACAGGGCACCAGCAGCGAGATTTTCTACACACCCAAGGAAGAAAGGACAAAGCAGTTCCTGAAACGTGTTTTGAGAACTGACGATTATGTAATCTGACAAAGCGAGGCGTTAAAATGACATTATCACTTGAATCCCAGTGTCTTCATTTGGAAGAAGATACAGAAAGTTCCTGTAACAGAGACCTTAAGAATTACGGAGCCGTAAGTTTTCCGATTTATCAGACTGCAACTTACGCACATCCGGGTCCCGGCGAAAGCACTGGCTTCAATTATTCAAGACTTCAGAACCCGACCCGTGAACAGGTGGAAAAACTTGTTGCCCAGCTTGAAAAAGGAATTGATTGTGTAGCTCTTTCTTCAGGAATGGCTGCAATCACTCTGCTTTTTGAAATTTTTGAGCCCGGAATCCACATCATTGTGGATCCAGATTTGTACGGAGGCAGCATCCGCCTTTTTGACCATGTTTCAAAAAAGAACGGCCTTAAATTCACATGTGCGAATTTTTCAGAAGACAGCATTGAACCCTTGATTCAACCTGAGACAAAAGCGCTTTATATCGAAACGCCCACAAACCCCATGATGAACGTTTCTGACATAAAAAAACTTTCAGAAATTGCAAAACGCCATAATCTGCTTCTGATTGTGGACAACACTTTCCTTTCGCCCTTTTTTCAGAATCCTCTGGAACTTGGTGCAGACATTGTTGTTCACAGCGGTACAAAATTCCTCTGCGGACACAATGATACCCTTGCAGGCTTTGTCATAACCAACCGCGCTGACATTCAGGAAAAACTCCGCTTTCTCATCAAGACAACCGGTGCAGGGCTCGCTCCCTTTGACAGCTGGCTTCTGCTTCGCGGAATCAAAACCCTTGCCCTCAGAATGGAACGCTCTGCAGACAATGCACTGAAAATTGCCAAGTGGCTTAAAACCCAAAAAGCAGTTGAAAAAGTGATTTATCCTGGACTTGAAGATCATCCCGGATATAAAATACTCAAGGAACAGGCAAGGGGCTTCGGTGCAATGGTCACTTTTGAAGTTTCTGACAAAGAAAAAGCACTTTCCGTCCTGAAAAAATTGAATCTTATTCAATATGCAGAAAGTCTCGGCGGTGTTGATTCTTTGATCACTTTCCCGGAGACCCAGACACACGCTGATGTTCCTCTTGAACTCCGGCGCAAAAACGGAATTACAGAAAGCACTTTAAGACTGTCTGTCGGAATTGAAAATGCCGATGACTTGATTGCAGACTTGCAGCAGGCTTTGGAGGACTGAATGAGCAAATTTGATTTTGATACAATTATTGACCGTTCCAACACATTTGCGGTCAAATACGATCTTGCAGGTGAACGGAACAAACCTGTTGATGCAATCAGTCTTTGGGTTGCAGACATGGATTTCAAGGCCGCGCCTTGCATTCAGAAAGCAATTGCAGAAAAAGCAGAACATGGAATTTTCGGTTACAGCAGACCTGACAAAAGATATTTTGATGCACTCCGGAACTGGTTGCTCTCAGAGCACGGTTTTGAAATCAAAGATCAATGGGTCGTAAATACTCCGGGCGTTGTCTACGCAATCGCCACTGCAATCAGAGCATTGACTGATGAAGGCGATGCAGTTCTTATCACCCGTCCTGTTTATTATCCCTTTTCAAGCGTAATCAAAAACCAGAACCGAAAGCTTGTAAACAGCGCTCTTGTGCTTAAAAACGGACATTACGAAATTGATTTTGAAGACTTTGAAAACAAAATCATTTCTGAAAAAGTAAAGATTTTTCTCTTCTGTTCACCCCACAATCCCGGCGGCCGTGTCTGGACAAAAGCTGAATTGGAAAGAATTTCTGAAATATGCATTAAGCATAATGTAATCGTCATCAGTGATGAAATTCATTCTGACATTACTTTCGGTGACAACAGACACACAGTTTTTGCAACTTTATCAGAAGAAGCGGCAAACAATTCCATTGTCTGCACATCTCCAAGCAAAACATTCAATCTTGCAGGCCTTCAGTTTTCCAACATCATAATTTCCAACGAAAAAATCCGTACATTGTTCTTAAAAGAGAAGGACCGCACCGGTTACGACGAGCCTTCACTTTTGGGAATTGTTGCCGCAACAGCCGCTTACAGTGAAGGAAAAGAATGGTTTCGCGAAGTCAAGGCCTATATTTGGGAAAACATCCTTTTTGCTGAAAAAATAATCAGTGAAAAATGTCCGAAAATCAAAGTGCTCAAACCGGAAGGCTCATATCTTCTTTGGCTTGATTTTTCCTCTTTTGATGCAACAGACATCCAGATCAACGACAGAATCCTGAACAAAGCAAAAGTCTGGCTTGACGGCGGAATCATGTTCGGCCCTGAAGGCGAAAAATTCCAGCGTGTAAACTGTGCCACTCCAAGAGCAATACTGGAAAAAGCTTTGACACAGATTTGCGCCGAGTTTTCCAAGGATTGATTTCCAGTTACGGAATTGAAATTCAGGCTACTGAACTGTGAATGGAGGAACTGATGCTTAAAATATCTACTCGCGGACAATATGCTCTTTTAGTAATGACTGATCTTGCGGATCAGGATGACGGAAAATATGTCCCTTTGAAACTTCTTTCGCACCGGAGAAATCTTTCAGTTAAATATCTGGAACAAATACTTATCCAGCTTGCAAAGGCAAATCTTGTAACCGGCCTTAGGGGATTGAACGGAGGCTACAAACTTACAAAGCCTGCTGACCAATATACAGCGGGAGAAATCCTCAGAGTCATGGAAGGTGACTTGTCCTGTCTTTCAAATCTGGAAAACAATACTGTCAAAAGTCCGGGTAACGAAGCTTTCTGGCACGGACTTGATGAAGTCATCGAAAATTATGTGAATTCTGTAACCCTTGAACAAATAATGCTCCGGAATCGGGAAGGCTCTGTTTTAAACTATTGCATATAAAACCAGAGCCCCATCCCCATGTCATCCCGCGCAAAACTTTGTCATGCCAGGCAAAACTTTGTCATCCCGGGCAAAAGCCCTGTCAGTCCGGCAAAAGCACTGTCAGTCCGGCAAAAGCACTGTCAGCCCGGCAAAACTTTGTCATGCCGGGAAAAGCCCTGTCATCCCCGGCAAAAGCACTTTCATTTCGAGCCCCGAATGACAAGGCTCCAGTCATTCCGAGCCACTTAACCTTGTCATTCCGAGCGAAGTCGAGGAATCTTCCCAACCCCGGAAGCCCCCGACCATCGTAAAAACAGTTTTTGCGGCTTATTCTTCAGTCTTGAAAATACTGATTATTTCCACAAGCCTGTCTGCATTGGCACTGAGCTCTTCAGCCATGGCCGCAAGTTCCTCTGAAGCGCTGGCATTCTGCTGCGTGATTGAATCAAGCTGCATGACTGCAGAAGTAACCTGGCTTGCACCGGAATCCTGTTCCTTGCTTGCCACACTGATTTCATCAATAAGATTGCCGGTCTGTTCAATTTTTGGAAGAACGCCGTTGATTTTCTGGCCTGCATCCTCTGCTTTTGCCAAAGATGCATTTGACAGGTCGACAATTTCCTTTGCAGTTTTCTGACTGCGCTCCGCAAGTTTCCGGACTTCTCCTGCCACAACCGCAAAACCTTTTCCTGCTTCTCCGGCACGGGCAGCTTCAATTGCAGCATTCAAAGCAAGAAGATTTGTCTGACTTGCAATTCCCTGAATCTCCTTGATTTTCCGTGAAATTTCCCTTACAGCATCAACAGCTTCATTTACAACCGCAACAGACTGGCTGCTTTCTGCAGAAGTTGAGTTTGCAAGTTCCGTTGTGGTGTAAGCATTGTTTGCAGTCTGTCTTATGTTTGCAGCCATTTCTTCAAGTGTTGCTCTCATTTCCTCTGTCGAAGCCGCCTGTTCGCTTGCACCTGCAGAAATAGACTGGCTTGACATGCTTATCTGCTGGCTTCCGGAAAGAACCTGTCCTGCAGTAGATTTGATTCTGAGAACAATGTCCGTGAGCAAATCAAGGAAAGAGTTCGTATCGTCTGAAAGTTCGGCAAACTCATCGTTTCCTTTTACCGGAAGACGATATGTCAAATCTGCGTCACCGCTTGTCAGATTTTTGATTGCACTCTGAACCTGTCTCAAAGGACGGAGGAATTTTGCCGACAGAACGATTCCTACAAGAATCATCAGGATAACTGTCAGAACAATGATTTCAATGCTCAGTGGCGTAAAAATAACTTTCCGAAGAAGGGTAGAAACTTCAAGGGGTTTTCCAAGATAAAGGGTCGTAAGGAACTGACCGTTAAGATTGAACAAAGGAAAATAAGTAGCGATTCCCGGAATATTGTTGATAACTGTCTGACCGGTATAAGTTTCACCTTTCTCCGTCATACGGATAGGCTCAGGATCTGCAATCTGTGTTCCCTGCATGCCTTCGAGGGTCGTTACGATACGTGTTTCGCCGTCAAAAATCGTAATGTCGCAGTCTGTATACTCTTTTGCCTTTGCTATGAATTCCGGCGACGTAAGAACTTCAATCACAGCAAGTGCTCCTGTAATATGGCCGTCTTTTTCAATTGGCACAAGGGCAGTGCCGTAAAGGTTTTCACCGATTTTTTCCAGGTTGAGAGTTGACTTTCCGTTAAGAGCATCCCGAACAATATCAGGGTTTTTTACAACACCGAACTTCTCGTCAGAAATCTGGTTTCCCTTTTCATCACAGAGTATTGTTCTGTCAGCACCAAGCAGTTCAACTGCATCTTTTGCAATTTTGTTTGCAATGTCCGCATCAATTCCGCTGTCACGAATCAAATATTCACATACGGATCTGGAATCGTTTGCAATACGGTTGACGTTATCAAGATCTTCCATTATTTCCTGCAGAAGAATCTTTGATTTGGCCTGTATGTCGTTGATAAAATAAGAGTTCAGACCGGAATCAAGTTCACGTGCAACAGTAAAAGCAATCAATGCTGCATATGCAAGAATAAGAACTGCAAAAACTACGATAACGAATTTGGCAGCAGAGGATTTTTTGCCGCTTCCATTGGGGACAGATTTTTCCTGTCCAAAAACTTTCTTCATCATAATGAAATTCCTTTAAATAAATCTCATTTCCATTATGATTTTATAACATGAATAAGTCTATGAATTTGTTTGAATTTTCAATGAAATATTATGATTGTAACACTTCCGGAAGCCCCAAAACATATTCCACCATATAAAGAAGAAGAAAGACGTAAAAACTTCCCGGTCACTTTGTCATTCTGAGCCCAAAAACAAGTTTTTTTCGAAGAATCTTGAAAAGCAAGTAAAAACGCTGTGTACAAAAAACTCTAATTGAAGTATAAAACAAAAAAGCCGCAGGAACGAATCCAACGGCTTTTGCAATACTGATCAGTAAAAAAAAGAAGCGGATGATGGGAATCGAACCCACGTCTCCAGCTTGGAAGGCTGGGGTAATAAGCCATTATACGACATCCGCAAGTTGTCTTATTGGCATCGCCAACTGACATAGTTAATATACCAAAATGAAATATTTTTGGTCAATAGCAATTTCAAATTTTTTTTATTTTTTTTATCAAAAAAATTTCCGGTTTTTATAGAAATCAAAACTGACCGGTTTCCCAAGAACATAAACACCAAAAGCGCAGTTACTGTCCTTTGAATAAGTGCCCGAAATCAGCCCCACAGGATCACCTGACTGAAGAAGCTGTCCGGTTTTGACGGCAATTCTTTCCAATCCTGAATATACTGAAACCATGCCGGGCATATGGCTTATGCAGACCATTCTGTTGCTTTCCGCGTCGTCACTTGAAAAAATCACTTTTCCCGCAAATCCTGCCTTGACAATGGGACTGCCGTTTTCAAAAGGTTCGGAAGCTTTGTTGTCGTAATAAACTCCTGATACAATGTCATTGACACAGGCCGGAAGGTCTTCTGGAATCTCCGTTGCAGAAGATTTTCCGTCAATGACAAGGGGAAGAGAAAACTTTTTGTCCTTTTTGTTGTGCATTGTGTAATGAACTTCCAAAGAATAGTTTCCGGGACCGGTTCCTCCTGATATCGGCAGTTGGGCAAACCATACCGGAGGATTCTGCCTTACAGTAAAAAGGGAAGCTTTTTCAATGACAGTGTAGTCATCAGGATGGACTAGTGAAACAAAGCCTGATTCAGGCTGTACAAAACCGCTGTCATTGTTTTCAATGAATGTAATGGCAATGTATGCAGCTTCACCGGTACGTACGGAATCTGAATAATCCACATTGAAAGAATATTCAGTTCCGATAAAGCGGCCTGACTTTCCCGGTTCTGTTTTTTCAAGTCCTTCAGGTTCTTTTTTCTGGCAGCCGCAAACAAATACGGCCAGCACACAGAACAAAGCAAAAGCACAGAAAGAAGTTTGTCTTTTTCCCAAAAACACGCGTTTCATCAGCACGACCTTAACGACCGGATTTTGCCGCATCAGTAATCATCATCTGCGGAGTTTCTTTTCCATTGAAATAGTTACGGCTCAACTGAAAAACTACATCCAAATTGTCACCTTCGTCAAAGTCCCGTTTAAGCCGCTGAGAAGCTCCCCAATACATGGCAGGCCATTTCGTCTGTCCGAAAGCAAGAAGCAGTTTAAGATGTGTGCGTTCTGTTTTTCCAAGAACATCAGCCTGTGCAATCCGGGTACCGGTAACAAGAAAGTTCAGCTGCGGATTCTGTTCGCCGTATGGTTCAAGTTTGTCAACAAGTTCAAGAATGTCCGGTTTCATATATTCATGAGGCAGTTCCGCGTCAATGCTGATTACATCTTCCTGTGGCTTTGGAAATTCAATCAGCGGAGCAAAGCGTTCCAGTTTTTCAAGCAGCACAGGGACATTTTCCTTTTTCAGACTGAATCCTGCTGCAAAAGGGTGCCCTCCGTGATTGTTGAACAATTCTCCGTTGCTGTCCAGAAAGCCGGTAATGTCATAGCCTCTTGCGGAACGTACGGAACCTACAGCCGTATTGTCCGGAAGAAAAGTGATTACCATGGCAGGCACTTTGAAAATCTGTGCAAGCTGATTTGCCACATGTCCGGTGACACCCCGGTTTATCCGCTCGTCAACAGCAACGACAAAATTGCTTGAAAAACGTTCCAGCGTTTTCCAGGCCGCATCTTTTGCCACTGCAAAACCGTCGGCACTCATCTGGCGCCGCTGCTTGTTAAGTTCAAGAATCTTTTCCGCAATCTGGAGCCGGTCCTTGCTTTCCTTTGCCATAAGCAGTTCTATTGCAAGTTCAGGCTGACCAAGGCGACCTGCCGCATTGAGCACAGGAATGACGTTCCATGACAAATCTGAAGAAGTGATGCGCCGGCCGATCAGATTCTGTTTAAGAAGAATCTCCTGAATTCCCGGCCGCACAGATTCTCCGTTCATTGCGGCAATTCCCTGTTTTACAAGGATTCGGTTTTCATTGACCAATGGCATGATGTCAGCAAGGGCGGCAAGGGCAACCAGCTGAAGGTCTTCCGCATTCCGTTTCTGTTTTCCCGCAGAAGCTGTTTTCTTCTGGACAAAGGTAACAAAAAGATTGAAAAATGCATCAATTTCTTCAGAAGGCCCTTCTGTATAGCGGGAAATTTTTGACATTGCTTTCAGGCGCAGCAGACTCATGCTGCCGATACCGGGCAGAACCTTTGAAATCTCAGGCCTTATGTCAAGAAAATTGAATTCGATTCCGTTGCCGAATACTTTTGCAAGCATTTTCTGCTGTGGACCGCTGTCCCAGACAAAAATCTGCTGGCCCCGCAAAAAAGGCAGAAGCCGTGTCTGCTCAATGGAAACCACACCTGGAATCAGTACTTCTGTAAGCCGGTCTTTTTCTACAAGATTCTCGGTTTTTATGCATTCAATGCAATAACCTTCATTCATGGGCCGCACGTTGAGAAGACAAATTTCATTCTTGTAAAGCTCGGTAGCGGCAAAACGCAGTGCTGTAACAAGTTTGTAAGCAACGGCACAGCCTGAAATGTGCATGAAAGGATAGCCTTCGTCCTGAAGCTTCGGATTGATGATTATTGCAGGTTGGGGAATGTCTTCCTGCGGATTGTGATGATCAACCACAATCACATCAATTCCTTTTTCTGCAGCAAGTGCAATTTCCTTAACATTGGAAATTCCGCAGTCAACAGTAATGATCAGAGAACCGTAATTTCCCGCAAATGTATTCACTGCTTCTTCAGAAAGCCCGTAAGCTTCGTCACCGGTGGGAACCCGGTAAGAAACATCAAGCCCGATTTCCGAAAGATAAGTATAAAGCAGAGTAGTGCTGGTAACCCCGTCTACATCGCGGTCTCCGAATACAAGAACTTTTTCGCCTTCTTCCTTCGCCTGAAGAATACGGTCAACTGCGTCTTCCATCTGGTTGAACAAAAAGGGATTGTGGAGAAAACGCTCGTCGTCTTCCAGATAAAAAAGCAGATCTTCGCCTTTTGTAATTCCACGTCTCACAAGAACAGAAGCTGTAAGCAGGTCAACACCGTATTTACCTGTCAGTTCCTTGACTGCTTCTTTTGAGACTTTTTTCTTTTCCCATTGTGCCATAATCAGCAGATTTCCTTGTAGATAAGGGGATTTTTCTCCGGTTCCGTTTCGGAATATTCAATTGCACTGCGAAGAATCGGCAACGCATCGTCAAAACAGGCTTCATCTTTTCCGAACACTTCCATGATTTCATCGCCTTTGCAGACTTTGTCACCCTGTTTTTTCAGCAGAATAAAACCGGCGTCAGGACAAACGGAATCTTCGGTCCGGTTGCGTCCCACACCAAGAGAAATTCCTGCAATGCCTGATTTGTATGCATCAATGGACATGTATCCGTCTTTGTCAGCAACAATTACCTTTTTGTATTGTGAACGGCGTTTTCCGAACTGAGAAAGCAGTTTCTCGGAATCTCCGCCCTGAATGTCAACATTTTTGAGGAACAGATCAAGTGCCCGTCCGCTTTTTACAGCTTCTTCTGCAAGTGCCGTACCTTCAGCCTTGTCTTTTGCTTTTCCGCCCAATACAAGCATCTGCGCTGCAAGAGCATATGTAAGCTGACGCACATCTTCCGGCCCCAAACCTTTGAGAATGTCTACAGTTTCTTCTATTTCCAGGAAGTTTCCCGTCTTTTCTCCAAGAGGGGTGTTCATGTCAGTAATAAGGGCTGCAGCTTTTTTGCCCATTGCCTGAGCAGTTTTTACAAGTGAATCAGCAAGAGTAAAAGCTGTTTCACGTGTTTTCATGAAGGCACCGGTTCCCCATTTTACGTCAAACACAAGTGCGTCAGAACCTTCTGCAACTTTCTTTGAAAGAATGCTTGCCGTAATAAGGGGCACAGATTCTACAGTTCCGGTTACATCCCGCAATGCGTACAGAAGTCTGTCGGCGGGGACAATTTCCTTTGTCTGGCCTGTCATTGCGTAACCGCATTTTCCGATTATAGAACAGAATTCTTCCTGAGAAAGACCTACCCGATATCCTTCAATTGATTCCAATTTGTCCAAAGTTCCGCCGGTGTGTCCCAAAGCACGTCCGCTCATCATGGGAACCTGAATCCCGCAGGCTGCAACAATGGGTGCAAGTGGCAGAGAAATCTTGTCACCCACGCCGCCGGTTGAATGCTTGTCAACAAAAGGTCCGCTCAATGATGAAAGATCCATTACATCGCCGGAATGAAGCATTATGTCCGTAAGCCGGGCTGTTTCTTCAAAAGTCATTCCGTTGAAATACACAGCCATAAGCCATGCGGAAATCTGGTAGTCAGGTATGGAACCGTCAACATATCCCTTTACGATGAATTCAATTTCTTCGCGGGTAAGTTCGCTGCCGGAAGGGTTCAGTATGGAACCTCTTTTTTTCATTATCACATCAGTTGCTCTCATATATTCACCTCAATAATATACTTTGAAAAAAGGGAAATGAATCATTCTGTTTTCCCCTGTGTTATTATAGTTTCAAAATCAAAAAAATATCAAAGAATTCCTCGGGCTGCATCAAAAGTTTTGAGTTTTTGCCCCACAGCTTTTTCAATCAGAAAAAAGAGAAGATCCCTCAGTTGAGAAACGGCGCTTGCATGAAGAACCATTGATCTTGATTCCGAAGGTTTAAGGCTGTTTACGCACTGCAGATAAATCAGTCCTTCTGCACACAAAGGTTTGTAAAGACTGCTTTCTGACTGGAGAATACCGCTTCCGGAAAGACAGTCAGAACAGAGAAAACATTCCTGTGAATCGTCGTAAACAAGCATTTCTTCAGGATTTGCAGGGATTTTTGATTCGCAGTTTCCGCAAGTGAACACATCAGGCTGAATTCCTGTTGTGCCCATGAACCGCCACAGAAATCTCAGGAGCGCAAGTACGGAATCCTGTTCTCCGCACAATTCCAGTCCGTCCAGAAATCCGTTTACAAGAACCCAGATTCCTTCAAGATCGTGAGTGTTTCCGCCTGCTTCCGTTTTCCCGATTATTTCCGCGCAAAGAGATGCTGCATAAGTTTTGTACAGGTTTTCGCGCAGACCGGTTCTGAATGATGACGGATCAAAATCAACAACTTTTTTGAGATTTTTTGAAGGATCATCATAGAACCACAGGGTTCCCGAATGGAATGGAGAAACAAAGCTCCTCAGTTTGCTTTTCCGGCCGCCGTAAAGCACAGCGTCAAAAACTCCGTAATCGGCTGACAAAAAAGTGACAATTCTGTTGTCTTCTCCGAAAATCCGACTTTGCAAAACCAGGGCTTTTGTGGAAAAACTGCGCTGCATACGGAATCAATATAGAAGAAAACAAAAAAAAGTTCAATTTTTGCATACTATTGCTCAGTACGAGGCATGGGAATTTATAGACATTTTTACAAAATCGTGTAAAATGTCATTATGTTTACACCCGACCCAAAAAGAGTGGACAAGACACTCGCAAAAACTATTCCTCTTGTTATTAAACAGAGGGCTCAAATGTATCCGAATATTACTGCTCAGGCTGTAAAGAACACCCGCAGTAATTCCTCAAATCCAGGCGAATTTGTTCGTTATTCATTTTCTCAGGTATATGCCGATTTCTGTGGCCTTGCTCTTGCACTTGAAGAACTGGGCATCAAACGGAATGACCACGTAGCTATCATTTCAGACAACCGCCGCGAATGGCTTCTGTCAGACCTTGCTGTTCTGACTTTGGGCGGAGCTGACGTTCCCCGCGGAACAGACTCTTCCGGTCAGGAAATCCGCTATATCATTTCCTGTGCAGAATGTGAATGCGGTTTCTTCGAAAACCCGAGACAGCTGGCAAAAGTTCTTGACGAAGTTCAGGAAGTGCCCATGCTCAAAACAGCAATTCTCTACGAATACTCTGATGAAATTGCTGCCGAAGCTGAAAAGGCCGGCATCAAAGCCTATGAATTCCAGAAGATTTTTGAACGCGGTCAGGAACTTTATAAAGTTGCAGGCAACAAGGAAAAAATCGAAGCCGAAATGGATAAGACTCAGGAATCAGACCTTGCAACAATCATCTTTACTTCCGGAACAACCGGCAAGCCAAAAGGTGTTATGCTTACTCACCGCAACTATGTTGCCCAGCTTGAAGTCGTACACACTGTTCTTGATGTAAAACCCGGCGACATGTGGCTTTCAGTTCTTCCTGTCTGGCACAGTTTTGAACGCACCATTACATACATCATCCTTACTTTCGGAAGCGGTATGGCTTACTCAAAGCCCATTGCATCTGTCATGCTTCCTGACTTTGAAAAAATCCGTCCAAAATGGATGAGCGGTGTTCCCCGTCTTTGGGAATCTCTTGCAAAAGGTGTTATCCGTGCAATGAAAAAAGCCGGCGGCGTAAAATACGGAATGTTCAAGTTCTTCATTTCTGTCGGTGGAAAATATGCATGGGCAAAAGATCATGTTTCTGGCCGTGTTACTCATTACACACCCAAATCACGTTTCGTAGACTTCCTTGTGGGTGTAATTCCCTTTGTTCTCCTTCTGCTGCCTCATGCCTTGGGAGAAGCACTTGTCTACAAAAAAGTCCGTGAAAAGCTTGGCGGTCAGCTTATTTGTGCAATTTCCGGAGGCGGTGCTCTTCCAAAAGAAATCGACGATTTTTACCGCGCAATCGGACTTACACTGCTTGAAGGTTACGGTATTACTGAAGCAGGCCCTGTTCTTTCAGTGCGCAATCAGTACAAACCACGTCCCGGCTGCGTAGGAGAAGTTTTCCCCTCTGCAGAAATCAAGATTGTTGCAGAAAAAGACGGACTTCCTGTTAACGGCGATCCTCTGCCTCCCGGTCAGAAGGGACTGATTTTTGCCCGCGGTGACCAGATCATGAAAGGTTACTACAAGAATCCTGAACTGACTGCTACAGTTGTTGACAAAGACGGATGGCTCAACACAGGTGACCTGGGAATGCTTTCTGTTGACTACGAAATCAAGATTACAGGCCGCGCAAAAGACACAATCGTTCTTGTCGGCGGTGAAAACATTGAACCTCTTGCCGTAGAAAGCGGAATCAATGCAAGTGACTTTATCGACGCATCTGTTGTTCTCGGTCAGGACCAGAAATATCTGGGTGCTCTCATTGTGGTAAACAAAGACAATTCTCTGGCTTGGGCAAAAGAAAACCACATGGAGAATGAAACTCTTGAAAGCCTGATCAAGACAGACGAATTCAATGAACTGATCAAACACGAAATCGAAAACCGCATCAACAGTTCTCAGGGATTCCGCCCTTGCGAACGCATTTACCGTTTTGAAATACTTACAGAGCCTTTCACAGTCGGTAAAGAGCTTTCTGCAAAACAGGAAATGATCCGTCCAAAAATCAATGAAATCTACAAAGACAAAATTGATTCACTTTTTGACTGATCATAAACTTTACAAACTCTGTCTTTGCATTTTCACGGCAATGACTTTCTGCTTCGTATTGCAGGCAGAAGGTCTTGTCGTGGAAAGCGGAGTTTACAAAAGCACACACAGCTTCATTACAATCAGGACAAATCTGGCAGAAGACCCGGAAACAGGTTTTTCTGTCCAGACATCTTCGTCTGAAATTGCCTCCCGAACATTACAGACTTTCTATACTTTTTATTACGACGGCGAATACGCGCCCGAAACTGACAGCCAGCCTTTTTTTGCCGCACAGATCGGGGAGGGACTTTATCTTGATTTCTGGTACCGCTCGGAAAAAGAAGACAACCTTTGGCTGCCCGGTAGCAACATGACTTCCGTAACGCTCAACCCTGCAAGAAGGCGTACCCGGATTTTTGCCTGGTACACAGACGAAAGTTCATCCTCTTCGGCAATTCAGATTCCCTATTGGACGACTGACGCCGATTTTTACAATGATTCTGTAACACTTGACCTGCCTGAAGGCGGAACTTGTTCTTTGCCACGTTTCATTCAGTTGGGCGACATGGTTTACACATGTGTTCCCGGACGCGGCAAAGTCATCCGCAATCCGCTGTTCAAAAACTACGGAGAGGAGGCTTTTGTCTTTTCTGATGACGGAACAGTCATGGCGTCCGGCAAACCCGATTATCTTAAAACCGGCATTTCCGACATGGCAGACCTGATCAGCAGTCACAACAGCATTGTCTATCCCCCGAGATTTTCAAAAGTTGATCTTCGGGAACCTTCAATATACAAAATGCTTGAAGAATGGGAATAAAAATCCCTTGTTTTTGAGCCTGAACTATGTTATTTTATCGGTGACGGTTTTCCGTCCCAATGCATTTGATGCAAAACTCTATCGAGAGGTATTTGAATGGCCTACAAAATTTCAAGCGAATGTGTAAACTGTGGTGCTTGCGAAGGCGAATGTCCTGTAAGTGCAATTTCTGAATCAGGTGACGTACGCGTAATTGATGCAGAAGCATGCATCAGCTGTGGAAGCTGTGCTTCTGTTTGTCCTTCTGAAGCAATTTCAGAAGAATAATCGGAAATCACATTGATTCCCAAAAGGAGCTTGAGTAAATCGGCTCCTTTTTTTCTGTCCGCATCATGGTCATCATAAAAAAAATCCTGTTTTTTTTGATTTCTCTTTCTGCATTTTTTGCTCTTTCCTACGGCTTTGTCAGAGTTTCCTGGCTGTTTTCACAGAATGCTCCGGAATATTACACTTTGCTGATTTTTTCATTATTTGCACTTCTGTTTCTGTTTTACGCTGTCAGAAAGTTTCTTTCCGAACTGAAAAAACTGCCTTCAAAAGAAGAAAAAAAACACTTCATCAAAAGAACACTTTATGCAATGCTCAGAATTGTGCTTGTCATTGCAGGACTTTGTCTGACAGTCCGATTTGTCTTCGCCGGCAGAACTGTCCCTGGTCTTGCAAGTCTTGTCATTTTACTGGCCGCAGCCTGGGCCGTAAGGTTCCTGCCATGACAAAAAAACTTCTGACAATCCTGGTTCTGTTTTTTCTTCTTTTTTCTGCTGCAGGAACAATTTGTGCCCAGACACAGGGCGAAAATTATCCAGAACTTGAAACATTGCAGTCAAGCAGGTCCAATAAAGTTTATGCCCGACTGATGCAGGATGTGGAGCAATATTACATGGATACGGCGGCACACAGGAATTTCTCCCTGAACATTTACCGCTACAAAGCACAAAAAGGTGATACGCTCATAAAAATTGCTTCCCGTTGTTCCATTCCCTCAGAAACTCTTGCAACCGCAAATTCCCTCGGCAGTTCACAGGTTGATATTGAGGACAAAGAACTGTTCATTCCCGCCGCGGCAGGGCTTTTCATCAGTGAAGACCCACAGTTTTTCCTTGAGTTTCTTGTGATAAGCCGCATTGAAAACTACAAAGAACTGCCTCAGTATGAAATAAACGGGAAAACTTTCTATTTTGCAGCCGGAGAACGGTTTTCCATGACCGAAAGATTGTATTTCTTCAACAATAATCTTGTAAAACCGCTTAAAGATTCAGTTCTTACCTCAGAATTCGGAATGAGAATCAGCCCGATTACCGGAACGGAAAAAATGCACAACGGAATTGATCTGGCTGCAAAAGCCGGAAGCGATGTTCTGTGCTGTCAGAACGGAATTGTCCTTGAAAGCACCTATGATGATGTTTACGGCAATTACGTCATCGTTAACCACGACAGCGGACTCCAGAGTTTTTATGCCCACCTTCAGGAAAGTGCCGTAAAAAAAGGGGACAAAATCGCAGCGAATCAGCTTGTAGGTTATGTCGGTACAACAGGAGCCTCCACAGGTCCGCACCTTCATTTTGAACTTCGCCAGGGAAGCGGGTTCCTTGATCCCCAAAATCTTCTGCCACGCTGAAAAACCGTGAGGAGATAATCACATTTTTTATTGTTAAAGTTTCGGGATAAATTGCCGATATATAAAATGTCGGGCACACAAATCCCCTCCCACCCATTGTGTGTCCGAAATCGCCTTACTAGGCATTGGGCTGTCCAAAAGCGGACAGCCTTTTTTTTGTCTTTTTTTACGTAAAATATTCCTTGCATAATGTTTTTTTGCTGTTATATTCTAAAATCACAATTACTTTGCGAAAATCATGCACAAAAAACCGTTTGTTTCCGGAGGTTTTATGAAACGTCTGCATTCCATACGGGCAATCATGCTCGTTGTACTTGATGTTGTTCTTCTGATTGCCTGTATCGGGCTTACACTTATCGGCCTTCAGTCTTCCCAGCAGCTTATAAAAGCTGAAATAAAGAACGATCTGGTTAACAATGCGAAATACATATCTGATTCGGTTTCGCAAAAAATCAATACAATCTTCACCAGTCTTGAAATGATTTCCTACAGCCCGGCTCTTGAAGAATATTTTGAGTATTCCGAAGCAGGCCATTCACTGACTGGGGAACTTTCAGAAATGCTTTCCCATTATCTTAATGATGATTCAATTTTTCTTGAAATAGCTCTTCTTGAAAAGAACGGACTCCTCATCAACAGCAACGGAAGTGCGTATTCTCTTCCGACTGAAGGTGATTTCTACAAAATGATTTCTTCTGCCGGAAAAAACATTCTTGGACCGATTGAGACAGACGAAGAAAATGCTCTAAGACTTCTTTTCTGTGTTCCTGTAAAAGACCGTTCAGGAGTTACAAAAGGAACACTCATCGGAACTACAGACGGATTCATGGGCTGTGAAATTGTTGACTCAATTGATTTGGGCGCACTTTCCTTCATTCTTGATTCAACAGGAAAAGTTGTGGGCCATTCAGACAGACATGTTGTTCAAGCCGGATTCAACATGATATCTGATCCCAATGGAGACTCAAACCTTGCAAAAGTGGCGCAGCAGTCTGTAACAGGCAATTCAGGCTTTACTGAAATTGATTATCAGGGAATCCATCTTTGGATAGGTTATTCACCGATTCAGGGCACAAACTGGAGTATTTCCATTCTGCGTGACAGAGAAGAATCTACCCGTTCACTCATAAAAATGTCAGGAATTCTCGGAGTGATCAGTTTGGCAGTACTTCTTATCGGATCTCTCCTGGTCTGGGTAATTTCACGCACGGTTTCACTGAGTATTGCAATCAACAATCAGGCTCTGAATAATCTTGCATCAGGAAAACTTGCTTTTGGAGAAAAACTGGTTGCAGAAATCGGAACAGTCGGCAGAACTTCTCTGGAATTCAATGCCATGAGCAAGGCAATTCTTAATCTTCACTCAAAACTTACTGAAATTGTGGGAGAAATATCAGATTCTGCTTCCGAAATTACAGCCGGTTCGGAACAGATTGCTCAGACAAGTCAGATTGTGTCTTCCGGAGCCTCTGAACAGGCTGCCTCAACAGAAGAGATTTCATCAACAATGGAAGAAATGGCTTCCAATATCAGACAGAATGCGGACAATGCGGCCAAAACAGGAAGCATTGCAGAACAGACTAAAGTTGACGGAGTTGAAGCAGGAAAAGGCGTAGCCGATTCACTCAAGGCAATTCATGAGATTGCTGAAAAAATCACCGTAATCGAAGAAATTGCAAGTCAGACAGATTTGCTTGCGCTGAATGCGGCAATTGAGGCAGCCCGTGCGGGAGAAGCCGGCCGCGGATTTGCAGTGGTTGCAAGCGAAGTCCGCAAACTTGCAGAACGGAGCAAGGTGGCTGCCCACGAAATCAGTGAAACATCAAAGAAAACGGTTCTGACAGCAGAAACAGCCGGCGGAATGGTTGACAAGACAGTTCCCGCAATCGAGCAGACAGCACAGCTTGTGGAAGAAATTGCAGCCGCAAGTCACGAACAGGACATCGGAGCCCAGCAGGTTACAAAAGCTTTGGGACAGCTTGATTCTGTCGTTCAGCAGAATGCTTCTGCCGCAGAAGAACTGGCTTCAATGGCAGAAACTCTTTCTGTGCATGCAAGTTCATTGCTTGATGTAATCAGTTTCTTTTCAACGGAAGAAATTGACGAAGAAATTATTGCTGCCAAACCGAAAGCCCTTGAATACAAAGGGTAATCTTTTTTAATCGGCAGATAATGTAAAAATCACAAACATAAATGCAGAAAATATATATTGTTTTTTACATTTTTTTGTGCCATTATTGCGGAAGTGAATCATTAGCAGAATTTTTCTGCTATTAAATTATTACGGAGGAACCAATGAAAAAACTTGGTATCGTTCTCATGGTACTGGTTCTTGCTTGCGGTGTTGTATTCGCAGGCGGAAAAAAAGAAGCAGCTCCCAAAACAGAAGGTGTAACAGTTCGTCTTCTTACAGATGCAACTGGTATTGACGACAAATCATTCAATGCAGCAGCATGGCGCGGAATCCTTGAATTCTACGGTGACACAGCTGACAATCCTGCAAACCGCGGAAAACTGTACGACGTAGTTACAGCTGCTACTTCTGACATGTACATTCCTAACCTGAAGAACGCAGCAGACGAAGAATTCGATCTGGTAATCGTTACAGGTTTCACATGGGCAGATGCACTTGCAGAAGTTGCTCCTCTCTATCCTGATCAGAAATTCATGATCGTTGACGTTAACTGGATCGGACAGCCCAACGTACGTGAATATGTTTACAAAGAAGAACAGGGTTCATACCTTGTAGGTCTTGCTGCAGCTCTTCAGGCAAAAGCAGATGGTATTGAAAATCCCAAATTCGGATTCATCGGTGGTGTTCCTTCTTCAACAATCACAAAATTTGAAGTTGGTTACATCCAGGGTCTGAAGAGTGTTTATCCCGATGCAGAAGTAGTTGACTACTATGCAAACGACTGGGGTGCACCTGAGAAAGCAAAACTTCAGGCTAAAAACTGGTATGACAACGGTGTATACTGTATCTTCAGCGCAGCTGGTGGAACAGGTAACGGAACAATCAACCAGGCAAAAGAATACCGCATGGCTGGAAAGAACGTTTGGGCAATCGGTGTTGACTCAGACCAGTATGAAGACGGTATCTACACAGGTTCAAAATCTTCTGTTCTTACATCAATGCTGAAAGTTGTTGAAGCTTCTACACTGGATGCTCTCAACCTGGTAAAAGCAGAAAAATTCACATCTGGTATCGTTGAAATGACACTTACAGATGGTGGTGTAGGTTATTCAAAAGCTAACGCAGAACTCAAAGCTGACGTAATCGCTGCTGTTGATGCAGCTGCAAAGAAAATCGTTTCCGGAGAAATCTACGTAGTTCCTACATACAAAGATGCTCTGGCAGCCGGAAAAGTTCCTGCTGGTCTCGGCGCTCTGGATGACTGATTTATAATCATCTGATTGCTTGATTTTACGCCCCTTTTTTACAAGGGGCGTTTTGTTGTTTTTGGAGTTAAAGGTGAGTGAATACGCAATTCAAATGCTGGGCATAACTAAAACGTTCCCCGGAGTTATCGCAAATGATGACATAACGCTCGAAGTTAAGAAGAACGAAGTTCATGCATTGCTTGGTGAGAACGGAGCCGGAAAAAGTACACTTATGTCCGTGCTCTTTGGTGCTTACAGTGCCGACAGCGGCAAGATTCTTATAAACGGAAAAGAAGTTGCAATCAAAAATCCTAATGTTGCGACTGAACTGGGTATCGGAATGGTACATCAGCATTTCAAATTGGTTCACAATTACACCGTTACTGAAAATATTGTTTTGGGGCGTGAACCCAGAAATGCTTTCGGAATGCTTAAACTGAAAGAAGCAGAAGAAAAAGTGGCTGCTTTGAGCAAACAGTACGGCCTTTTCGTTGATCCGAAAGCTAAAATTGAGAACATTACAGTCGGACAGCAGCAGCGTGTCGAGATTCTCAAGACCCTGTATTCTGATTCTGACATCATTATATTTGACGAACCTACAGCAGTTCTGACACCTCAGGAAATTGACGAACTGATGGAAATCATCAGAAAGTTGAAAAAAGAGGGCAAGACAATTGTTCTTATTACCCACAAACTTAAGGAAATCAAAGCTGTTGCAGACAGATGCAGTGTTCTGCGCCGCGGTAAATATATCGGTACAGTAGACGTAGACAAAGTGTCTGAACAGGAACTGGCTGACATGATGGTCGGCCGTGCTGTCAAGTTTGAAATTGACAGAGCTCCTGCAAAACCCGGAAAAGTTGTCCTTGATATAAAAGGATTGAATATAAAAGACGCAAATGGAATTGCAAAAGTAAAAGATCTTTCGCTGCAAGTTAAGGAAGGTGAGATTGTAGGTGTTGCCGGTGTTGACGGGAACGGACAGTCAGAGCTTCTTCAGGGACTTTGCGGCCTGCTTCCTGTTGACAGCGGTGAGATTTGGCTTGACGGCGAAAACATTACCAAACTCTCTGTACGCGGCAGAATTGAAAAAGGTCTTGGACATATTCCTGAAGACAGACAGAAACATGGAATGGTCAGTGATTTTACAATCAGTGAAAATGTTGCCCTGAAAGATTATTACTCCAAAAGATATGCCGGTAAATTCGGAATGCTGAATTTTTCCGGAATGGATGATGTTGCTGACGAACTTATTTCTCAGTTTGACGTCCGTGCCGGTCAGGGACATTCGACAAAGGCTGGCTCACTTTCAGGCGGAAATCAGCAGAAGGTAATCGTTGCAAGAGAAATCAGTCTGTCTCCGAAAGTACTGATGATTGCCCAGCCCACACGCGGTCTTGACGTCGGTGCTATCGAATACATCAGAAAGCGAATTATCGAAGAAAGAGACAAGGGAAGAGCGATTCTTCTGGTTTCTTTTGAACTGGACGAGATTATGAACCTCTGTGACAGAATCGCTACAATCAGCAAGGGACAGATTGTAGGTATTTTCAACGACGGCGAAGTTACGGAACGTGATATCGGTTTGATGATGGCATCAAGTGAGCATAAGGAGTAACTGATGGCAGACACAGCAAAAAAACAGAAAAAATCCTTTTTTGACTGGTTCCTTTCAAGCAGCGGCGCGATTTCAATCAGCGTTATTCTGCTTGGTTTTCTGGTCGGAACAATTCTTCTGCTCATTGTCGGAAGAAATCCCGGAGGAATGTACAAAGCAATTCTGGACTCTCTGATTGGTGTAAAAAACAACAAGGGTGTCTGGAATTTCAGAAATGTGGGAGAAAGCCTGGCTTACTCAGTGCCTTTCATTCTCTGCGGTCTTTCAATGGCTTTTGCAGCCCGTGTAGGTCTTTTCAACATCGGTGCAGAAGGTCAGTACATTATGGGTCTGGCTGTTGCTCAGGTTGTTGCAGTATGTATTCCGCCTTTCCCCGGACAGTGGCTTGTCTGCCTTCTGGTTGCAACATTGACCGGTGCAATTTGGGGCGGTGTAGTCGGTATTCTTAAGGCCAAATACCAGGTAAGTGAAGTTGTTGCGACAATTATGCTGAACTATACGGGACTTTGGGTTGCGCGACTCATTTGTCTTGCTTGTCCAAATGCGACCACATTCAACATCGGAACCAATCTTCCGGCAACAGCATTGCTCAAAAAGTTTCTGATTACCAATTCAAACCTGAACATCGGATTCTTTTTCATGGTCATTTCCGTAATCCTTTTCTGGTACATTATGGAAAAAACATCCCTCGGTTTCGGAATGCGTGCAACCGGATTCAATAAAGAAGCTGCACGTTGTTCCGGTATTCCTGTGGTAAAATCCATCGCATTGAGCATGGCTATTGCAGGTGCTTTTGCCGGGCTTGCGGGAGGAATCGTTCTTATCGGCGGTGCATATCCGAAAGGTCATGTTGTAAGCACAATGCATAACTACGGTTTCAACGGAATTGCAGTTGCTCTCGTGGGAAACAATACCGCTTTGGGTACAATGCTTGCCGGAATTCTGTTCGGTGTTCTCAAGCAGGCACAAAGTATCATGCAGAACTACAATATTCCCAAAGAAATTACTTTTATCATTCAGGGATTGATTGTTGTCTTTATCGCATTGCGGTCAGGCCTTGAACTGTACCGCCAGTATCGTGCAAAGAAAATGCTTCAGAAGGAGGTTCTTGCAAAATGATGTCTTTTTTCTCAATGCTTCCTACTGTCCTGATGATGGTAGCTCCTATTCTGATTGCTGCAATCGGTGGAATGGTTTGTGAAAGATCCGGTGTTGTAAACATTGCTATTGAAGGTCTTATGGGAATTGGTGCCTGTGCAGCGGCTTCCTGTCATTACCTTATGGAAGCTGCCGGTTGCGGACGTTACAGCCTTTGGGTTGCGCTTCTGCTCGGCTCTGTAATTTCCATGATTTTCTCCATGATTCATGCTTTTGCCGCAATTGACCTGAAAGCTGACCAGACAATTTCAGGAACAGGTATAAACCTTCTGGCTGACGGAATCACAATTTTCGCCGCTCAGATCCTTTTCAAGGCTGACAGAACCAAAGAGTACAGAATCGGTATGCTGCCTGACAAACTTGGAATGTATCCTACAGTTTATATTGCAATTGTTGTTGTTGTCGTTGCCTGGTATGTACTTTACAAGACACCTTTCGGAATGCATCTCCGTGCATGCGGTGAGCATCCTTCTGCGGCAGACAGCGTTGGAATCAACGTGCGCAGAATCCGTTACACAGGTGTCGGTGTTTCCGGTTTTCTTGCGGGACTTGCCGGAGGTTGTATTGTTCTGACACAGACAATTCAGTACACATCAAACACAATCAACGGACGCGGATTCATTGCAATTGCTGCCGTAGCTTTCGGCCGCTGGACACCTATTGGAGTTACAGGAGCCGCATTGCTTTTCGGTGCATCTTCTGCAATGAGCGTTATTGCCACAAACTTCCAGGCTCTCAAAGTGCTTCCAACGGAGATTTTCAATATTTTCCCCTATGTATTGACTCTGCTTGCGCTGATCATTTTCTCCGGACGGGATTACGCACCTTTGGCATCCGGAAAACCCTACGACAAGAGTGCCAGCTGATAGCATAAACTGAATGAAGGACAAAACCATGCTTTCCAAAAAACTTGTTCTGAAACTTTTTGAAGCTTTTTCCATTGAACGTTGGAATGACCTTATCCGGCCTTTCGAACTGATTGAGATGGACAAAGCAGCGGAACGCATGGTTTTGGCTTACATAATCGGGAAATTTGAAGAGCAGAACGGAAATCCTGTTGACTGGAACTGGATGATTTATGCTTCTTTTTTCGATCTGCTCAAAAAAATATCTTTGTGCGACATAAAAAGTCCTGTTCAGCGGCTCATAAAAAAACAATATCCGGAAGAATACGAACGGCTTAATCAATGGGTCGTAAATCAGTATGAAGACATTATTGAAGACCCGGATCTTTTTCAGCAGTTCAAAGACTATATTCTGAACAATGAGAAAGCTCCTGATCCTGTGTCACAGAAAGTAATGAGGGCCGCCCACAAATATTCAGCAATGCGGGAATTTGAGATGCTTGCTGTTGTAAACGAGCCATTCAGAATCCGGGACATTGAAAAACAGCTGAACAAAGACATTGAATCATTTCTTGACCTTCGCGGACTCCAGCTTCTGATTACAAAACAGCGGCCCTACGAGTTCCTTATGGTCATTGAGCAGCTTAGGTTTCAGACAAGATGGAACCAGACCCCGCGCGTTCCCAAAACCAGCGTTCTGGGACACTCGTACTTCGTGGCAATTCTTACAATGCTTCTTTGCCGTCAGTCTGGTGTGGAAATGTGCAGCAAACGTATGTACAACAACTTTTTTTCCGCACTTTTCCATGATTTGCCGGAAGCAGTTACAAGGGACATCATTTCCCCGGTAAAACAGGCAACCCACGAACTGCCGGCAGTTGTAAAGCGCATAGAAGACGAAATCGTGACAAGGGAACTTCTTCCGCTGATGGAGCCTTTTTACCAGGATGAACTGCTTTATTTCACCAATGATGAATTTGAAAACCGGATAGTTTTGCCCCATCTGGACAAAGAACCAACCTTTGAATACACATTGGAGCACGTAAGTTTCGAAGACCTGAACGAAAAATTCAACACGGATCAGTATTGTCCCATTGACGGAAAACTAATTCGCTGTGCAGACCACATAAGTGCGTTCCTTGAAGCAGACAACTCCATCAAATACGGAATTACATCAACTCACCTGCAGGACGGACGCACCAACATCCGCAAAATGTACAGCGACAAAACCGATATAAACGGATTCAACGCACGCAAATTCTACGAGCAGTTCGACTGAGCATGGAATAATCCTGCTTGGAATTCAATAATCCTGCGCAGATTGATAAAAATCAGTTTTAATGTGAAATTTTGTCGATTACAATGCTGACTTCTTCGATGAGAATGCCGGTATATTTTTCAATGTTGTCGATGGTGTACTGCTGCAGGCTGTGAATCTTGCCGGTAAGCTGGGTTCCGAAGGGAACATCAATGGTGATTATGATCCTGTAGCCCTGTGCATTTGTCTTGATTGCGATTTTTTTGACACTGATCTGCGGATCATATTCGCTTACACAATGCATTACCATCTGTGAAAGGGCGGCTTCTGAAATGATGATTCTGCCTTTTTTTGAGAATTCTGGTCTTACAACGGATTTTTCGAACTGTTTTGAATCCTTTTTGTTCTTTTTTTTCAGGAATACTTTGACAGTGTTGTAAAAAATCTGGGGATAATTGTGCTGAATTTCGATTGCAGGAACAGGAATTACATGTTTTCCTTCAATCCGTCTGGAGCGGATTGCAAGGTCAATTTCTTCCTGAGAAGCAATGTCTTCGATTTTTATGATTTTTGAAGGCGCGGGAAGCTGCAGTCTGATTGCGATTTTGTTGACCATTTTCTCGGAAGTTCCAAGAATCAGGATTTTTTTGAAGTTTTTGATCTGTTTGAGTGCTCTTGCAATCTCATCCCTGTGCATTTTGTCATCAAAGAGGGCGACACGGACCGCACCCATGTAAGTTTTTTCACGTTTTGCGGAATGCCCCGCAATGATTTTGTCATCCTGAATAAGGAGCCCGTCGTCAATAATCAGGTCGATTTTGTATTTCTGGGCAAGAAGTTTTGAACGGAAACTTTTTCCTGTTCCGCTTTCACCTACCAGAGCGAATACAGTAACCCCTTTTACCCACCATACCAAGTCATTGAAAAGTGTACTGATTCCTTCGTTTCCCATGTGCTGATAATACGATGATTCTGCAAAACTTACAAGCGAATATCATGACCAAAACATTGGACGACCATAGCTGAAAAATCCTTGGAAAGCGGTGCTGATACTGCTTCCGGAAGGCCGATCGCATTTTCCGGAAAACTGATTTTTACCGCATGCAGGAAAAAATCACGGCCGTGTTTTTTTAGGTCAAGTTTTTCTTTTGAACCGTAAGCACTGTCTCCCAAAAGACAATGGCCGTGAAAAGCACTTTGAGCCCTTATCTGGTGTGTCCGACCGGTTTCGATGTCCACATAGGCCAATGTGACTGGCTTTCCGTTGAAAACACCGTGAGCAATGGGGCGGGGCTTTGTAACAGCGTTTTTTGCTCCGGGGACAGCTGAATCAAAAACTTTTACAGTAAAAAAACTGCCTTTTTCACCGTCTTTATCCTGCAGAATGTAGTCAGACCAGGTACATTCTTTTTCAAGTTTTCCTTCCATCAGGGCAAGATAATGTTTTTTGATACTGTGATCCTGAATCAGGCGTGAAAAAACATTGGCTCCTTCCAGATCCTGGGAAAAACACAAAACACCTGTAGTTCTTTTGTCCAGACGGTGCAGAGGCCCCACAGAAAAAGACAAAGAATCCTTGGGAGCCGGAAACTGCTTTTTGACAATGGCATCAAGGGAATCTTTCTTGCCTTGAACGGAATAATCGTAAGGTTTGTTGATAATCAGCAGGTGTTCATTTGAAAAGAGAACCTGAAGATTCACTGCCGGAATGGGATCGGATTTTTCTGCTGTACTTCCGGAATTTTCGGCACCGGAAGCAGCCCGAGATTTTTCCACAAGGAATTTTGCAATGGAAAGCTGATCTCCGGAAGAAAGTTTGGTTTCCTGTCTGATTTTTTTGCCTTGTGATCTGACGAGACCTTTTCTGAAAGCACTGTAAATTTCTGCAAGAGAAAGTCCGGGAAGAAACTTGCGCAACACACGGTCAGCACGGCGGTCAGCATCATTTGAATCAATCGTGTATTGCAAAAAATCCATATTATTTATAGTATAAACGCTATCATGCATGGTCAAGTGCCTTTTTCAATAAAGGATTTTTTCAATAGTCCGGTATTTTTGTCTATATTGTACAGCTGGCTTTCCGCTCAGTTCATCAAAACAATTGTAGCGTTGTTTGCAGGAAAGGTAAAAAAGCCGACTGATTTTTTCGCATTGTTGTTCTGGCGTACTGGAGGAATGCCTTCCAGTCATTCTGCGCTGGTAACAGCCATTTCTACAGCCATCGGTTTTTCAAGCGGATTCACTTCAGACGTTTTTATGCTTGCACTGGCTTTTACGTTTGTTACTGTCCGTGACGCACTTGGTGTACGCCGTTCAACCGGAATTCAGGCAAAAGCCATAAACGATTTGGGTTCCGAACTCCAGAAAAAAGGTCTTGCTCCATACACAAAAATTAAAGAAGTTAACGGTCACAAACCCCTTGAAGTAATAATGGGATGCCTTTTGGGTATTTTCATAGGAACTGCATTTTCAATTCTGTAGTTTTATGAAATTTCTGAAGTCAGCCGCTGTTGTAATCATTTCTTTCTGTCTGCTCATCCCGATTTTTTTTCTCAGAATTGTTCCGTCTTTCCAAATTTGGGAAAACTATCAGGTTGTTTATTTCCCAAGAGCAGCAAAAGCACCGGTAGTAAGTGCAATTCTTGCCATGCCGGAATTTGATTCGGTCATTACGGAAGACTCTGCCGATTATTCCCCGAAAAGTGAATTTCTGAATCTGACACCGATTCTTCCGTCTTTTCTTCACAACGGGATGGATTCAAAAGCTATCAGAAAGCCTTTTTTTTCTGACAAAGATGACAATTACGAACTTTGTTATGTTCCCAATGAGCTTTTCAAGAACTTTACGAAATTGCTGCAGAAAAACCGTGTGGAATACGGCACGGACAGCAAAGTAAAATATCCTTATACGGGATTTTTCGGTGCATTGGCTTTTGCACTGATTTTTGCAGTTGTGGCCCGGATTCCTTTCCGCTTTTGGGTTGCCGTTGTCCCATTTTTGGCTGCAGCTTATTATGCGCCCTTTTATTCCACAGCGGCCTATGTCTGTCCTGTTTTTTTTATTCTTTACATAATAAGTATTTATCAGACAAGGGCCCATTCTTTTCTTCAAATCATAAAATGTCCTGACTTTTGGATAAGTCTTGCTGCAGCCATAACCTGCCTTGTATCAGGTGGCTTTGAATCAGCCTTGATAATGATTCTTTGTTCTCTGATTTCCGCGGTTATGGTTTTTCTGCTTACACTGATCAAAAAGAACTCTGCAAAGAAAGGTCATTTTTCCTTTCTGACTATTGTTCCCGCCGGGCAGATTAGATTTCCCGCCCTTAAATCTCTGGTGCTTTCAATTCTGCTGCTGGTTTTCTGCGGCTTTTTTCTTGTAATGCCGTTGATGTCCGGCAGTCAGCTTTTCAGCAGAACAAACAAAGACTTGTTATTGCCCGCGCCTTCGTTATATACTGACGCGCAGGATTTTTCGGCAGAAGCTTTTGACGGCATCAAGACAGAACGGCAGACAAATAATTCAGCGGACTCAGCTTATTTTGTTGACGAACTCTGGTATTATTCGATTTTTCCTTTTGTCCGGCTTTCAGAAACAAAAAAAGAGTTTTACGCAGGAGATGCTGTTACTGTTCCGGAATATTACGAAACAGAAAAACAGATTCAAAGCAGAGATAAAATTCTCTATTCATTGGACGAAGATTTCTTTGAAGAAAACAGGGAACGTTTCTTGAAATCTGACGGAATTGAACGTTTGCTTTTCAGTCAGGAGGGTTTTCTTTCATTGGATTACATCAGTCCCGGCAATTCTACTGTAACTTCGGAAAATCTTCTGGCTGTAATAATTTCTACAGTGCTGGTACTGCTGATGACAATTTTCAGAGCAATAAAAGCAAGGTTTGCAAATGATTCAAATTAATAAACTTGGTTTCAAAACAAAACTGATCAAAGAAATAACTGATGCTTACGTATCTTCTTCTGTTTACATTCCTTTGTCCGATGATGAAGATACTGAAGGTTCACCGCTGATTGAGCCGAATACACGTGTTTCAGAGGGAGAGGTTCTTTCTCACAAGTCTGTTTTGGACGCAGCTGTTCATTGTTCTGTTCCTGGAATTCTTACCGAATATAAAAATGTTTCCACATCTGACGGCAAAGTCAGAAAAGCAGCAGTCATTCAGACAGGCGGTGTTTTTTCTTACATGGGAAAAAAACGTACTGTCAAAGATTATTCAAACTTTACTCCTTCTGAACTTTGTTCCGCTCTTTCTTCAAAAGGTGTTCTCAATACTTTTTCAAAACCTTATTCCCTCGGGAAAAAACTGTACAAAATGGTTGGCGAAAATCCGGAACAGTTCAAAACTTTGGGAGTAAGGCTTTTTAATGAAGATCCTTCCTGTTGTTGCGATGCTTCTCTGACAAACAGTTTTCCCAAAGAAATTGCAGAGGGAGCTCAGATCATTTCAAAAATTCTCAGATGCGATACAATTGTTTTTTATCACGAAAAACGTCAGAACATTTCAGCCCTAAAAGATTTTGAATTTTCAAAAAAAAGTGTTTATGTTTCTGTAAACCTTTCTTCATATCCTGCGGGGACACAGGATATACTCAGAGAAACTGCTAAAAAGAACCAGACTGCTGTTGCTGATTTTTTTGTGGATGCCTTTACCGCATACAATGTTTACCGGGCAATTGCAAACGATGAACCGATTCTTTCAAGACTGGTGCAAGTTTCCGGTGATGCAATAAAGAAATCCCAGTTGTTCTGGGTCCGTCTTGGAACGCCTTTGGATTCATTGGTAAAAGAATGCGGCGGTCTGGTTGCAGCCCCTTACAAAATCGTTATCAACGGGCTGATAAACGGAATAGCTGTTTCGGATTCAAAAATCCCGGTGACACAGAATATTTTTTCAATTTCCGTGCTTTCCAAGAAATCTGTTTCTGATCAGAGTCAGATAAACTGCATCCGCTGCGGACGCTGCCATCTTGCGTGTCCGAAAGGTTTGCACCCTGACAGACTGTTTTCTGCCTATACTTATCACACGGCAATTACGGAGACAATGCGGAAAAGTATTGCGCTCTGCAGCAATTGCGGTGCATGCAGTACAGTTTGTCCATCACGGATTCCTCTGCGTCAGACAATGAATCTTATGCTTCAGATGGATGAAGAAACTTTGGCCCAATGTCTTGCACAGCCTTGGACCGGAAACACGATGATTGATGCCCAGAACTATAATGATTCGGACACGGAGAATGATGCCTTATGAAAAAAAACTACAAACTGCTTACGCTTTCTCCTTTTGCATTCAGCACGCCTTCCGGAAGGGTAACTGCAAGGACAGAGATTCTTCTGTTTTTGCCCCATCTTGTGCTTCTGTTCCTGACACACAGTTACAGATCCCTTGTTCTTATTGGACTTTCGGTTGCTGCGTCAATCACAGCAAGCATAATCAATTCTCTGCTCAGAAACAAATCACTGATTCCTCAGGTTTCCGCAGTTTTTCAGGGTCTTCTGATCGGACTTTTCCTTCCTCAGGATTATCCCTATGTATCAGCTTTTCTGATCATTCTGATTGTTCTTCTTCTTGCAAAATACACATTCGGCGGTTTCGCGCAGTCCTGGGCAAATCCTACCGCACTTACCATAATCATGATTTATTTCTTCGGGACAAAATACTTTCCTGTTTTCCAGCTTTCCCTTGATATGCTGCAGGCTCCAAATGCACTGAATGTTCTGGTTCGGAACGGCACGATTCCCCTTTGCAAGTTTGACACCCAGATTACAGGCTTTATCAACGAATTCATTCTTTCTCCCATCGGAGCCACTTTGCCGGAAGGTTACGTATCTCTTTTATGGGATGCAGGCGGTGTGATTCCGGCCTTCAGGTTCAACCTTTTTACACTTGTTGCAACACTTGTTCTTTTTTCTTTCAACATGCTGGACGTAATCATTCCTGCAATTTTCTTCTCTGTATATGCACTTTGCGTCAGATGGTTCGCATTGCTTCCTTACGGAGGAATCCTGTGGAAAGGAGACATTCTTCTTGCAATGTGTACGAGCGGAACTCTTATTACCGGCTTCTTCCTTCTTCCCTGGGCGGGCACAACGCCTCTGAGCATTCCGGGAAAAATGATTTATGCACTTGCTGCCGGAATTTTTGCCTTTGTACTTAACGGAGCCGGAACTTCACCCATCGGTTCAATGTTTACAATACTGATTGTCAATGTCATGTCTCCGGCCATTCAGCTGGTAGAAGAAATGATTTATCACCAGATGATGAACCGAAAACTGGAGGCCACAAAATGACAAGAGAAGAAAAGCTTTTGTTGCATCGTTACGGCTGTTTCTGCACATTGCTGATAATGATGTTTTTCATTCTGTTTTTTTGTGACAGATGTACACAGACTTCAAAAACTGAAGGACTGAAAATTCAGGTGGAGAAAATGCTCAGTACATCGCAAAAAACTGCTTCTGCAGGGTATCAGCTTGGGGATGAGATTTTTGTTGAGTCACCGCTGATGTCTTCCTGTGCTGTTTTTGCGTTGACAGATATGGAAAACAACAAAGGATATGCTGCAATAATCAGGATTTCCGGTGTTTCAGGCCCCAATGCGGCTGTTTTTGTTTCAAAGCCCGGTGTTTCAAATCTTCCGGTGTTCATCGGATTTGTGGATTCCCAGACAAACGCAGGAAGCTTCAGTACTTCCCAGATTGAATATTGGGCAAAAAAAATCCAGTTTCTTATGAGGGAGGTTGCAATCTGATGAAAAAGCCAAACAGTGCCCATGTTTATCTTGCGGCCATGCTTTCAATTCTGGTGCCTGCACCCGCCAGGTTCGGATATACTCTCATTCTGGTACTGCTCACTGACGTTACAATGCTCATTGCTTCTTCGCTGCGTCTTGGACTCAAGAAACTGCACATAAACGAGCTTTCAAACTTTTTCCTTCTTGCAACAATGCTTTTTCTGGCAGTTCTTTACAAAATCCTGATTTCAGCCTGGTCTCCGCTGATCGGTATGATTCTTGGATTCATTGTTTATCTTGTTCCCAGTTCATCTTTCCTTGTTGGATATATTCTCTTTGAAAAACAGGATACCAACGGCAAACCTTTGAACGAAAATCCCCTTGTACTCAATATGGCTAGTGCACTGATTTTTACCGTTTCCGGTCTCCTTTTTTCATTTTTCCGTGAACTGATTTCTTTCGGCACAATTTCTTTCCCTTCAAGGAACGGCCTTGTAATTTACAAATGGTTCAAAAGCATGTCCAATGAATATACAAGTTTTTTTGCAACGATTCCCGGTGCCTTTGTTCTTCTGGCACTGATTTTTGCCGTAATAACATTCGTAGTCCGTAAAATCAACATTCAAAGGAGAAAACGCTGATGTTCCTGCAGTCTCTTTTTCATTATCTGTGTCTTTCTTCTGCCTTGTTCGTGTACGGAATCGGACTGAAAAAAATGATTGTTACGTCCAACAAGCCGGAACACTATTTCCTAGCATTGGCAAAAACTACTGTAACTGCATTGGTTTCAACATTCCTGTGTTATCTGATCAACAGAATTTTTCTGGTGCCTTTTTCTCTTTATGATATCGCACCATTTTTTGCAATCCTCATTACAATGATCATTGCAATTCCGCTTAACATGCTTTGGGAAAAAATCTTCAAATGCAAAGTTTCTGAATTCCTTCTGACTTTCTGTGCAGTTCTTCTTGCAATAATTGAAGGTGTAAATCTTGGGGACAGCATTGCAATCACTTTGGCCTGTGTTTTTTCATATTATCTGCTGATTCCTCTTATTTATTCCATCCGTTGGAGAATGCAGTATTCCCACAGCAACATTGTTTTTGTAACCGGAGCACTTCTGTTCATTACAATTGCAATTCTGCTGCTTGTTCTGCTGGCATTCAATGTTTCCTGGCTCAATCTTGGGGTGCTGTGATGTTTATTACGATTCTTGTAAGTGTTGTCGTTCTTCTTGTAGTGGGAGGTTTGTCTTTCTTTATTTTTTCTGAAAGAGGCCTTACATGCAACAGCGTTTTTTCTCAGGATGAAGTGGATTATGTTCCCTATATCATACCAAAGTTTGAAAAAAACTCCGGACTTAAAGCCGTGGTAAAATGTTCACCGAACAGGACTTTTTCTCATAAACGCCTTGAATACGACGGAATGACCGATTGCCGCCTTTTTATTGAAACTTACGGAACTGAAGAATATTGTCAGTGGGGCTGTCCCGGTTACGGAACATGTGTGTCTTATTGTCCTCAGGATGCAATCATCATCAAGAACGACACTGCAATCATTACTGAGTCCTGCAATGGCTGCGGCCTTTGTCTTGACCACTGTCCGCAGAATCTGATCGATCTTGTTCCGCGCAACAAGGATTACTTCATTCAGTGTGCAGCGCCCATTTCAAGCACTACCCAGTGTTCTGCGGGCTGTACACACTGCGGCAATTGTTCCGGTCTTGGTTCCCTTACGCTGGAGAATGCGGAGAACTGTCCGCGGCACTGTATCAAAAAGCTGTCAAAGCCTTATGAAAAGCGGAATTCATTCATAAAAATGATTGACACAATGGAACAGAAACAATGAGCAATGTTCATTTTTGTCTTATCTTGAAACTGAATTCAGAAACTCTTTTTGAAGATGACACACCGGAAGAAAATTATCAGAAATACTTCAAGCCGGTTCTTTCATTTTTTTATTCCCACGGGAGTTTTGCTTTTTCAATTTATTCTTCCGGACTTGTGCTTTCATGGCTGGAATCAAACCATCCGGAAGTTTTTTCGATTTTTTCGGAAATGGCCGCAAGAAAGCAGCTGGAGTTTTTGGGCGGCGGTTATTACGAACCGCTTTTTCCGTTGCTCCTGCCTCTTGACCGGGTAGGACAGACTGAACTTTTGACAACCGCACTCCGTAAAGCTACGGGAAAACGTCCCCGTGGAATCTGGCTTGAGAAAAGCGCGTGGGACAATTCATTGGTTCCTGTAATCAAATCAAGCGGAATGGAATATGTAATCCTTGAAAAAAATGATTTTCTCGGTACTGATCCTTATCAGACAGCTGTGCTTGAAGACGGCGGAAAAAAGATTTCAGCCCTGTTCTGTGACAACAGTTTTTTCTCTGATTCTTCAGTTTCTGCAGAATCACTTTTGAAAGAAGTTCTTAAAGCAGATCAGAAACATGACAAAACTTCTGTTTTCTGTGCAGGAATTACACCTTGTCAAATGAGTCATTATATGGATTCTGCATATTTTGATGACTGTGCAGAATCTTTTGCCGAAAAAGGAATACAGTTTTCAACGCCCAACAAATTCCTTAAGTCTGCAACAATTTTCAACAGAGCATATCTTCCTGCATACACGGCGGACAAAAATCAGTCTGTAAAAGAAATGATCGTGCAGAACAACGATTCCTGGGATTTGTATTCAAGAACACTGGTTGTAAGTCAGGAAATCAATCAGTTCAAAGGTGACAAACTGAGGAAAAATGCTGCAAGAATTGAATTGTGGCAGTCACAGTTCTGCAAATGCTATCTGGATTCTCCAAAAAACAGGGAATACCGCCGCAATGCCTACAAACATCTTCTGGAAGCAGAAAAAATCATGGCCGAACTTTCATCGGGGTCTGCAAGTGACTGCATTGCTGATGATTACAACAGCGACGGCTATCCTGAATACATCTTCAATTTTTCCATTTACAACGCGATTCTTTCTTCCCAAGGCGGAACTCTTACAGAACTGGACGTCCGCAACAGCTGCCAGCTTTATACTGACTGTAATCCTGTGAATTCCGAGGCATACACCCGGAAAGTTTTTTCAGACTATCTTCTTTCTGAAGAGGATTTTGAATCTGTCTACAAATCGCAGAACCATCAGCTTCTTAATGTGCTGACACAGGATCACTATTCGGAACTGACTTTTTCACGGGCAAAACGTGATCTTCAGCTGTCTGAAACCGGAGTTTTTGCACAGAACCAGAAGTTTTCCCTCAAAAAACGTTATGATCTTTCCGAAACCGGTATTCAGGTTCAGTACATCATAAAAAATGAAAGTCCGCTTCCGATAAAGGGAATTTTTGCTGTGGAAAGCAATCTGGTTCTTCCGCAGAAAGGGCCGGCAGACAGATCTGTAGAAATCATTTCCAACGACACCCATGAGTCCGTTGCCTTTGAAAGTGAGAATTTCCGTCCGAAAGATGTTTCCTGCATCCAGATCAGTGACGAATCCACAGAAACAGCTTTTATTTTTGAGCCAAACGAAAATGCCGGAATCCTGATTACTCCGCTTTATGACAATGAAATTCCTGTTTCCACCTGCGCAACTTTATTCTGGAATGTGGACATGCCGGCCGGTTACGAAATTGAAAAAACTCTTTTCCTTGGAATCCGTGCTCCGGGCAAGAAATCCCTTGTGCAGAAAGGTTCCAAAAAAGGCAAGCACTAGACTTTTGAGCGATAAATAATTATCATTCTCAAGTTATGAATAGAAGACTTATTACCTCCGCTTTACCTTATGTAAACAATGTTCCCCATTTAGGAAACTGTATTCAGGTGCTTTCTGCCGATGTTTTTGCACGTTTTTGCAGAAGCCGCGGCTATGATACTTTGTACGTTTGCGGTACTGACGAATACGGTACTGCAACAGAAACACGCGCTCTTCAGGAAAACAAAAAACCCCGTGAGCTTTGCAATTATTATCATGCAATTCACAAAGACATTTATGAATGGTTCGGCATCAATTTTGACTATTTCGGACGTACTTCAACCCCGCAGCAGACTGAAATAGTCCAGGGGCTTTTCAAAGATTTGGACAGCCGCGGTTTCATCAAGGAAAACACAATTGAACAGCTTTACTGTCCCCATTGCGAACGCTTTCTTGCAGACCGCTACGTTCGCGGCGTTTGTCCTCACTGCGGATACGAGGATGCCCGTGGTGACCAGTGCGAAAAATGCGGCGCACTTCTTGATCCTACAGAACTGAAAGAGCCCAAATGCTCTACATGCGGTGCCACACCTGAACTCAGATCAACAAAGCATCTCTACATTGATCTGCCCAAAATCCAGAAGGAATATGCTCCCTGGATGAAAGACACTTCCGAAAAAGGAAAGTGGGCCAAAAATGCAATCCAGATGACAGAAGCCTGGATCCGTGACGGACTTCAGGAACGTGCAATTACCAGAGATTTGAAATGGGGTATTCCCGTTCCGAAAGAAGGCTTTGAAGACAAAGTTTTCTATGTCTGGTTCGATGCTCCCATCGGTTATATTTCAATTACAAAAGCCTTGGCTGACAAACTTGAAAAACTGGATTCTCCTGAAAAATTCGACTGGAAAACATGGTGGCTTCCTTCAGAAAGCACTGAAGAAAAAGCAAAAACTCCTGTTGATCTGTTCCAGTTCATCGGAAAAGACAACATTCCTTTCCACACGGTTATTTTCCCGTCAACACTGATCGGATCCGGAAAAGATTGGACAAAGCTTCATCACATGTCTTCAACCGAATACCTTAATTATGAAAGCGGAAAGTTTTCAAAATCAAAAGGTATCGGTGTTTTCGGAACAGATGCCCGTGAATCAGGTATTCCTGCAGATATGTGGCGCTTCTACATTTTCTACAATCGTCCCGAAAAATCAGATTTTCAGTTCACTTGGAAAGACTTCCAGGAAAAAGTCAATTCAGAACTGGTCGGAAATCTCTGCAACCTGGTCAACAGAACAACAACCTTTGTTTCACGTTACTACGACGGTGTGATTCCCGCCGGAGCTCCTGACTCAGCTCTTTGGGATCAGATTAAAGAAAAAGAATCAAAAGTTGCTGAATATCTTGAATGGGCTGACCTTAAAGATGCTTTCCATGAGATTTTCGCAATTTCTTCAATTGCAAACAAAGCTTTCCAGGACGGTGAGCCTTGGAAGACACGTAATACTGATCCTGAAAAAGCCGCTGCACTTATCCGCGACCTTTGCTATGTAATCAAAGACCTGATGATTATGGCACATCCGTATATGCCTCATTACTGCGAAAAAGTCCTTTCTTTCTTCGGAAAATCAGGTTGCACAGGACGGATCGGCAAAGCCAGTGCAGAAGGCGCTCTTGACTGGAGCAATCTTGGTGTTACAGAAGGACTGGACAAAGTTTACAAAACAGAAATCATCATGACACCGCTGGATGCAAAACGTACTGAAGAGTACCGCAAACGTTACGACGGAAGTCAGGCTGAAAGAGCAGAAAAAGCCAACGAAGACAAAGCAAAAGACCAGAAACCCAAGAAAGAGGAAAAGAAAGCAAAACAGCAGCCCAAAAAGGAAGAAAAAGCTCCTGATCCTCTTACACCGGAACAGCAGATTGAGAACTTCAACAAGAATGTTGCCCTTAAAGTTGCAAAAATTGTTTCTGTAGAACGGAATCCTGATTCTGACAAGCTTTATATTGAACATCTTGACGACGGATCCGGAACAGACCGTGTAATTCAGAGCGGACTGGTTCCTTATCTTAAGGAAGAGGAACTTCTTGGCCAGCATGTAATTATTGCAGACAATCTTAAGCCCAGAAAAATGCGTGGTGTAGAAAGCCGCGGAATGCTTCTGGCTGCAGATTACAAAGACGGTGACAAAGAGTGCGTTGAACTGCTTACCGCTCCTTGGGCAGCACCGGGAACACCTGTTGTTCTTGAAGGAACTGATCCTGCCGCGGTAAAAACTGCAGAAATTGATGCAGATGTTTTCTTTGCAACAGACATTTCTGTTACTGAAAAAGCAGTAAATATTCAGGGCAAGGCTCTTCTGGCAGACGGAAAAGCTCTGACAACTGAAAAAACCGTCAACGGTTCAGCTCATTAATAAACGATGCAGACAACCACACAATACATTTCCGGAATGGAGCTTGTTGCTGACAAAGCTTCGGGTGTTTCTGTTCCGGAAAGTTTTCATTTTCTTCAAAGAGATTTTTGGGCGGATTTTAAATGTGCCCACGGTTGGAAAAAACTTAAGGTTCGCGGAACCGCAGATGCAGAAAATTCCCCATGTGATTTTTCTGTAAATATTCTTGTACGGACAGTAGGAAAGTTTTTTTCTATCGCTTATATTCCCATGGGGCTGGAATTTACTCCGGAAAGTCCATTTTCCCGGAACAATGATTTATATGCTGATCTTCTTTCAGAATTCTCTGTAAAGGCAAAGGCTTTGCTTCCGGCAAACACTTTCTGTCTGAGAATGGATCCGCCGGTGGAATTTGATGAACTTGCACAAAAGTGTACATGTTCAGAAAACTGGAAGAAGAAAAACGGGAGAATTCTGAAAAAATCACTGAATGATATTCAGCCGCCGGACACTGTTCTTCTTGATTTGGAAAAAACTGAAGAAGAACTGCTTTCTGCAATGAAGCCAAAATGGCGGTACAACATCAAACTTGCTGAAAAAAAGGGTGTAACTGTTTCTGCCTGCGGTGCGGAAAAAATCGAAGACTTTTATCATGTTTTTGAAGAAACTGCCAAAAGAGACGGAATTGCCATTCATGCAAAATCTTACTACAAAGACCTGCTGGAGCGGGGCAACAGTGCAGAAGCCGAAAAATCCGGCGTAAAAACAACATTGTATCTGGCGGCTCACGAAAATGATGTTCTTGCGGGGATAATTACGCTTTTTACAGATACGGAAGCTGTTTATCTTTTTGGCGCTTCATCAAACAACAAGCGGAATCTGATGCCTGCCTATCTTCTTCAGTGGCGTGCAATCTGCGATGCAAAAGCTTTCGGCGCAAAAACTTATGATTTTTACGGCTGCCCGCCTGATGACAACGAAAACCATCCCATGCACGGACTTTTTCGGTTCAAGACAGGATTCGGCGGCAGGTTGGTGCACAGAATCGGCAGCTTTGACGCGGTTTACAAACCCTGTGTTTACGGGCTTTACATTTTTGCCGAAAAAGCACGCGCTTTTTATCACAAGAAAGTAAAAAAACTGTTTATACATAAAGGAAAGTGAAGCGGAGGAAAAGGGAATAAGTGACAGGTGACAGGGAATAGGGGGCGCATCGTCATCCGGAGCGCACACTTTGCTTGTCATCCTGAGCCTGGTCGAAGGATCTCCGAAAAAAGACCACGCTTTGTGGGATGTTTCGACTTCATTCGCTCCGCTCATTCCGCTCAACATGACACAGGGGGGCAAACTGCGCTTCGGCACAACATGACAAAGCGCAGTGCATTCAGTGCGCATTCCCCACAATGTCATCCCGCGCCACAACAATGTCACCCGGAGCAATAAAAACAAGTTTTTTAGTCGAAGGGTCTGCTCAGGGCTTTATAAGAGTTTGAAAGATCCTTCGACTGCATTCGCCGCGCTCATTCCGCTCAGGATGACATGGGTGTGTCATTCGCTGCGCTCATTCCGCTCAGGATGACAGGGAAGGAAAGGGAACAGGTGACAGGTGTCAGGGAATAGGTGATAAGTGAAAGGTGGCAGGTAATAAGTGTCATCCGACGCCCAATAGGGTTGTCATCATTCGAAAACTTCATTTTGTCATCCGGAGCAATAAAAACAAGTTTTTTTGTCGAAGGATCTGCTCAGAACTTTATAAGAGTTTGAAAGATCCTTCGACTGCATTCGCTGCGCTCATTCCGCTCAGGATGACAGTGGTGTGTCATTCGCTCCGCTCATTCCGCTCAACATGACACAGGGGGGCAAACTGCGCATCGTCATCCGGAGCAAACTGACACCTGTCATCCTGAGCGTAGTCGAAGGATCTCCACAAAGCATTATGAAATTTCTCCTCATTCCTTGAAATATGGCTTTCTGTGCGTTAAAATCTAGTGTAGGGTAATTTTAAAAACAGAGGGGTTTTCATGAAGTCATCACGTAAAATTTCACAGTTCCTGATTCTTGCGGCATTTGTTGCGGTTTTTGTGTCCTGTAACGGATTCTTCAACAAAAGCTGGGAGAAGCCTGATGATAAAAAGCAGAACACTGCTGAACCCGGATTCACTTATGTGCGGATTATTGCAGAGTCAAAAAGCGCTGCACGCACAGTTTTTCCGGACAATTATTCCCCTGCAATTACTGATTTTACCGATTTTACTCTGATTGCAACAACGTATAAAACTGATGATGCAACGACAGGCGGAAGCGGTGCGGCTCAAGTCTCTGGAGTGGGGACAGGAACTGTTGATGCGGAAAACTCGCACAGCGGACTGACTTACGATGATTTGACAGACATTCAGCTGACACTGGACAATTCCAAAACTTATGCCTTTTCTTTAACTGCAAAATATAAAGGCGGTATCTGGTCTGCCGAAGAAACATGGAGCTCTTCCGACAACAAAACAACCCTTCTTTTCGCACTCAAACCCCAAGAACCCGGAACTTTGTCCGTAAATGCAGACATTTCTCTGGTAAAAGACAGCGTTACCTCTGCAAAAATCTGGATTTCTGATTCTCCGGCCGTTGACAGAACTCAATTCCCTGTTCAGGAAACTCCAATGCCTTTTACATCTGGTACAGTAGAGTTCAGCGACACATATCCTTCCGGAAAACACTGGATTCTGATGGAACTGGCAGACAAATCCGGAGAAATAACGATTGTAGGCCCGGAACTTGCTTACGTTTTCCCCAATGTTACTACTTCATGGACCCCGAGAATTGAGGTGCTGAACAAAAATTACACGATTACCTTCAGTCAGGAAGGAATGGAATACGGAAAGTATACCAATAAAATCACTGCTGACCTTGTGGCAGGTGCTTCATTGCCGGAACCTTATGTACAGAATATTTATGCAACAAGTGAGGAATTGCCGAATCTTGATTATGATCTCCTGAAAACACCTGCCGGATATGGATTCTACGGATGGTGGGACGGAAAATCAATGCAAGATGGAGAGCCTGTTGTTTACAATTATTGGAGTAATACAGTCAGTGGTGGAACATACACAGATGACATAACCTTATATCCTCTGTGGGAGAATACTGGGTTTATTTATGATTATTCAACCAAAGACGAGATAGAAGCATACATTTCTGCTCAAAGTAAGGATAACCAGATAGAAAACATTGTCATTTTTTTCCAGGATGGATTTGAATACTATGAAAACAATACTGATCTTTGGAATAATACAATATCTGCATTGGGCAATTCTGAAATAAACAAAGGTAACAAAGGTGTAGAATTGGTTCTTTCCTACATTGGCGAGGAATGGTTTGCAGATAATCTTTCAAGTGTGGCAGGTACATCTGATAATCCGAATAACTGGCTTGAAGAAGTTTCTCTGCCGTCTATGTCAAAAATCCCCTCCGGTGCTTTCAGTTATTGTACCGCGTTGGAATCAATTTCAATACCATCTGGAGTTACCGAAATCGGTTCCAATGCTTTTGACCATTGTTCTGCTTTGACAACGCTTGAATTTAAATCACCAACAAGCATTCAAACAATTGGAGAATCAGCATTCAGCGGTACAGCCATCAAAGAATTTACTATCTTCGAAAATATAGAATCCGTTGGGGACGGGGCATTCAAAGACTGTACCGCTCTTGAAAGTATTAAATTTGCTACCCCCAATTATCAGACAACAAACATCACAATCGGGAATTATGCTTTTGAAAACACGGCCATAAGTTCACTTTCACTGAAATATTCTGTTACTTCGATTGGTGACGGTGCGTTCAAAAACTGTAAAGAGCTTGCAAATATTTACTTAGGTTCGACTTCAAATCTTGCTTCAATCGGAAAATCTGCTTTTGAAGGCTGTGCCTTTTCCACAGTTACCCTGCCGAAAAGTGTTATAACTATGGGAGAAGCTGCCTTTGCAAAAAATACTAATCTGACTGAATTCCTGTTTGAAAGCAACTATAAAATTCATAAGATTCCGGCACGGTGTTTTTATGGATGTTCGGATTTGTCCAAAATTCAACTTGGTGCAGGAATTACCTACGTTGATTATGATGCATTTTTTGGCACGGCTTTAAAAAAAGAGACAGAGAATACTAGAGATTTTGCATGTACTAACCAATATGCCGCTCAGTGGACAATTTTTACTTTGAATGAAGACTTTCAGCCCATCAGCTGCACACGAAGCAGTGACATTGAGTCAGCAATAGTCACAAACAAAGAAAAGGATACGGAAAGAAACATTGAGCGTTATGTAAGGGATTTTTCTCTTGCAGTAAATACACCCGATGAGATTTATTCTTACATTGAGGAATGCAAAACCTTAAATAGCGTAATCCCTTTAGGAATTTGTGGCGGAACATTTGAATGGGACGATGTAAAAAACATAATTGCTGATATTACCTGCGAAAATACAAACGGTATCGAATTGATATTAACAAGTCTCGTAATTGCTCGAGATGCTTCAATAGAAAAGAAGACAATCCCTGCGGGCTTTTTTGAAGGAAAGACTTGGTTAACGAAAATTAGTCTTCCTCATTATTCTTCTGATTCCCCATATATTTCTGTCATTGGAGATAATGCCTTCTCCGGTTGTACAAATCTTACTTCAATAACCATGATTGACGGTCTTACAAAAATCGGTAAAAACGCTTTTTCCGGTTGTAAAAACCTTGAAATAACACTTCCTGAAGGATGCGCATACCTCGGTGCCAAAGCATTTGAGAATGTAAAATCCGTACTAGCCAGCTTAGTTACAGGCAACTGGACACAGGTTACAGTTGTGGACGGCAATGCTTCTTATGCACACATTACCGTTGATGATTGGAAAAGCACCATTAAGAATGAAAAAAGTTCATCAGCATTCTATCGCGATGTTCCGCTTTCTGCATTCAGTTCCACTGCCCCTGATACAGCACGTGTCCAGCAGATGTATGCTATTGCACAGGATCTTGGCGTTATAACACTTCCAATGTGGATTTCAGCAGAAGAAAGCCCTATAACACTCACCAGTGAAAATGCGGCTTTCAATACCACTATTTCCAGTGTTGCAGGCACGTCTGAAGTTTATTTTGACCTGCATCTTGAGCAGCTTACACTGGATGGCGATAAAACTATTTCATCAGGTTGTTTCAATGGTACCAGCACCGCTAAAAATCTCTGGCTTGGAAGCGTTACTTTGCCTGTTGGAACTGCAATCATTAACAATAATGCTTTTGAATACTGTGGAAATCTGAAAAAGGTTTCCTTTGCAAATTCTACTTCATTGACAAGGATCGGAACCTCAGCGTTTGAATATTGTACTAAATTATCAACTTTCAATTCAGACACCACAGGTACACTGGAGATGCCTGAAAATGTAACAGAAATCGGTTCTTACCCATTCACAGATGCTGCATTTATTACAGCAGACCTTAGCAAAGCCACTGCACTTACTACTATTCCAGCACTTCTGTTTTACTCAAATAGAAAGCTTACTTCGTTTAAGTTGCCTATTGGAGTAACAAAGATAGAAAACTTTGTATTCCATCATTGCCGCAGTTTGGAATCTGTTGATTTGCAAGAATACACTAACCTTACAACATTGGGAGCCGGTGTATTCAGCGACTGTCAGAACCTGACATCTATTTCTTTCCCTGATTCAATAACGACTTTTAACACTGTTCCAGGTCGCAGTTATGACACAGAAAATGGTATTTTGTACGGAACAAGCAAACTTACTGCGGTTACTCTTCCTCCGAACCTGACGGGCATTCCCTGTAATGCATTCAACAGTTCTGCAATAACCACAATTGAACTCCCTGCTACAGTTTTAACAATTGACGGCAATGCATTCAAGGATTCCTCGATTACAACAGTTACTTTCAAAGGATCTGCCAGTGCACCGGAAACTAAAGAAATCACTTTGGATACTCTGGCATTTACTGGAGCATCAGAACTGAACAGCATTGCTTTTGCTGATGCGGCCACATCCACTGTCATTAAGGTGACAGGAGATATTACAGACTGGGCCTTACTGTCCTATCTTAAAAACATGGAAACTGAAACTGACAAGACGATTTCACTTGATATGAGTGAATGTAATGTCGGAACTGGAAAATCAGCAAAAGCCTTGGCAGACCAAATGTTCTATGGAGGTACCTCTGCTCAGTATAAAACCAAAATTGGTTCGTTTTTACAATCTATAAGTCTTCCTGAGGGAATTACCTCAATAGGAACAGCTGCATTTTCTGGGGCTGGTCTTACATCCATTACCTTGCCAAAATCACTCACTTACATTTCAGATAGAGCGTTCCAAAGTTGTACAAAACTCAAAGAAATCAAAGTTGAAGGAGATGACTCAGATACTTGGCTCGGTGCATACAGCTGGCAGGGTCAACCAACGCATAAAGTTTACTTTGGTATTACTAATACTCTGCTTTCTTCACTTTTGGTCGAAGATACTGCGGATCATGATTTTTCTAGAAATCCCCAGAATCTTTCATCTGTAATCAGTAGTATACCAGACAAAATAAACAATTATAACGGCAACACCCCTGCTGAAACGTTTACCATTACCATTTCCGGAAGATTTGATGACTGGTCATACTTCAGTGCATTGTCTGAAATTACGAAAACAACCACTATCGATATGGGCTTGGCAACTGATAGCAGTGCAGACCATACTGTTCCTGCCGAACTATTAAATCATAGTTACATTACTATTTCAGCGAAGCCTCATGGGACAAATTAATTAAATAATGTTAGGTTTGCAGGGCGATGTTTGACGGCATCGTACCTGCATCCGCAATATGCTTTGTCCAAGCGGGGGCGAGAGGGTCTGCTCAGAGCATTATAAGAGTTTGAAAGATCCTTCGACTGCATTCGCTGCGCTCATTCCGCTCAGGATGACAGGGAAGGAAAGGGGACAGGTGACAAGTGAAAGGTGACAGGTAATAAGTGTCATCCGACGCCCAATAGGGTTGTCATCATTCGCAAACTTCATTTTGTCATCCGGAGCAAACTGACACCTGTCATCCGGAGCGATAAAAAACAAGTTTTTTTGTCTAAGGATCTTTTCAAAGCATTATGAATTTTTTCCCTCATTTCTTGAAATATGGCTTTCTGTGCGTTAAAATCTAGTGTAGGGTAATTACAAAAACAGAGGGGTTTTCATGAAGTCATCACATACAATTTCACGTTTTCTGATTCTTGCAGCATTTGTTGCGGTGTTTGTGTCCTGTAAC
>JAKSTU010000014.1 GCA_024402435.1 Treponemataceae bacterium | reverse complement strand
TACCAGTGGTACATTGACGGAACAGCAGTGACATACAACAACAGAGGAACAAAGTCCTATTACGAGGATGACTGTTCTGAGCCAAGGACATTTGAGTATTACGTTGTTGTAAAGGGCTACAATTCTGGAGTAAGCGTAACCTCAAACAAGGTAAAAGTAACATTCACAATGCCTGACCATCGTCCTGAGTATGCCGGTGCATGGATCAAGGATAAGACAGCCAACGGTGGAAAATACGTGACCGCTGACGGAAAGATCTATGACATGTATCAGGATGAGGAGACAAAGGAGTGGGTCTATAAACCTGAAGTTGTAGCAACAATGCAGTCATACGGATATTCAATCACGGATAACGTAGCAAGAAACAAGACAACAATCAGAAACGGCAAGATTTACGTTACAGCAAACGGAGTTGAATCATCATATTCAAAATCAAATGTAACACCACGTGCCGCAAAATACATTGATTCAACAACAAAGCTTACAATCACTGCAAGTGCAACTTCTGCTGAAGTACAGTATGGTTATGTAACATTTACCTCAAAGATTTCTGAGCTTGATGAAAGTGTTACTTACCAGTGGTACGTCAATGGAGCCGCAGTAAATAACAAAAACGGCACAAAATCTTCCTATGAGACTGATGAGTGTCCTGAGCCAAAAACAATTGAGTATTATCTTGTTGCAAAGGGAAGCCGTTCTGGAAAAACTGTAACTTCAAATAAGGTAAAGGTAACATTCGGTTATGTTGACCACCGCCCTGAATTTGTTGGTGCATGGGTTGCAGAAAGAAGCAATGACGGTAGCGGAAGATACATTACTGCTGACGGAAAAATCTATTACATGTATGCCGATGAGGATGCAAATGCATGGCTCTATGAACCGGATGTGATTGCAACAATGGCATCAAAAGGCTATGAGATCACTGACAATGTCTCAGCAAACAAGACAAGAATTGTAAATGGTAAACTTGTTGTTAAAACAAATGGTGTTGAAAAAACTTATGTTAAGTCACAGGTAAAACCCCGTGCTTTCAAATATGTTGATTCAACAACAAAGCTTACAGTCACTGCTGCACAGACAACAGTAAAAGTTGATACAAATGTAACACTTAAGGCAGTTATTTCAGACTGTGACGAGGTTGTTGATTACAAGTGGTACTACGATGACGGAAAGAGCGATGGATCAGACAAAGGTCCGACTCATGTAACTCAGTTCTCTGAGCCAATGACACACAGCTTATATGCAGTGGCAACTGGCCGTACATCAAAGAAAACTGTCAAGTCAAATGTGGTGACAATCAAGTTTGTAATGGACAACATCCGTCCTGAGATGGCCGGTGCATGGGTAAACAAATCAGACTCTAAAGATGCAGTTTACTTTAAAGACAACGGACAGCTTTATGTAATGAACCAGAAGTCAGCTTCTGACTGGTATCTGTCACCAGAACCGATTGCAGAACTTGCAGATGACAGCGCCATCATCGAAGAAGCGGATCCTGCAACATACAAGATCTGGGTAAACAGAACAGAAAAGTCTCTTTACATTGAGAAGAACGGTAAGAGAGCTGAATACAAACAGAACAAGTCTCTCAATGCAAGAGACGGAAAGTACGTATCTTCAATTACAAGTGAAGTTCTCCTGGGAAAATCAAAGGAAACTATCAGCGCTATAGATACTGCAGGAACAATTAGTCTCAGTGTACGTTCAGCAATGCTTAGTAATCTTGATGAGGAAGTTACTTTCCAGTGGATCAATGCAGAAACCAACAACAAGATTTCTGGGGAAAAGGAAAATACTTATGTTTACACAAGAAAGGATGATCTGACTGAAACAATCACAGTAAGCAGAGCGCTCCGCATTACAGGAAAAACTTCAGGAGCAATGATTACCAGTGCAACAGCAACATTCACTGTTGAACCAAAGAATATTCTTGGCCTGCTTAGGGGATACTGGGCTGTTTCTGGTGATACTTCAACAGGTTATGCAATCCTTGAGGATGGATCTGTATACAAGGCATTTGAGAAAACTACAGAAGTTGGAAAAACTGCTCAGAAAAAGAATTTGTATTACGGCTCAGTCGTTGCAACAGCTGACAAACTTGGAAAATTTGCAAAGAAGGGTAACCTTACCTTCACATACAATGAGAATGATAAGACTCTTACTGTTGCTGAAGATGCAGGTTCATCTGCAAAGAACAGGCCTGTTGTTCTTACCCGTGTAAGCACAAGACTTGTTAATAGTGCAGATCTCTTGACCACCAGATCAACTGTTACAGTTGCAACTGATGCAAAAAAGAGTGTAGAAGAAGGTGAGAAAGTAAAGTTTACAGCAACGGTACCTGAAGTTGATGAAGATGTAGAGATCAGCTGGTTCCTCAACGGAACTCGGACAGCCAGGACTGGAAAAGAGTTTGAGGTTCCTGTAATTACTGGCATGGCTGGAACAACATTCAAAGTTCAGGCTTTTGCAAAGGGTGTGATGTCTGGTGTGCAGATTTCTTCCAGTGAAGTTTCAATTGCAGTTGATGCAGTGCCACCAGCGGCAGCATTAAGGAACAATACCCTGAATTTTGACTCAAAAATTGACACAAAAACTGAGTCAACGACAACAGTTGCCGACACAAAGACCAGCACAACGACAACAAAAACTGACACAAAAGCTAATACTGACACAAAGACCGGAACAAAGGTTGACACAAAAACTACTGTTGATTCCAAGGCCACAACAGATTCAAAGACCGTTACTGACACAAAAGGCAGTGCGTCTAAACTCAGCCCGACGACTTCAACAGGCAAAAAATTAGGTAATTAAAAAGTTTAAGACAGTAAATTGAGAACAAAGGCCGGAGATTAAATGTTCCCGGTCTTTGTTCCTGTTTTTTTGGAGGATGAGATGAAAAGATTTTTACTTGCTGCTCTCGTGATGCTTCTTTCTGTAACATCAGTTTTTGCACAGATAACCTACAAAGACACAGATTTATACCTGATTGATCCTGCAGGAGTTCTGTATTTTGATGATTCCGTCACGAAGATTGCGAAAGATGGTTTCAGAGGAATCAAAGAAATTACATCTGTTAATATTCCTGAGCAGATTGTTTCCATTGGTGAAAATGCTTTTTCTGACTGTCCTAATCTTGGCAGTATCTGGTTTTCTGCAGCCAACTGTAAGGACTTGACAGATTCTGCCTTCAGAAACGCCAATCTTTACTCCATCGGTATCGGAGGAAGTGTAAGACGTATTCCGTCGTACATATTTGCAGAGGCATCAGGCCGGATTAATCTATATCTTGGATATTCATGTCCCAACCTTGAGTCAATCGGTGATTACGCCTTCTATAATGTTGGGATTGATTTTCTGGAAGTCCCTGATTCATTGACCAGAATCGGGGAAAATGCTTTTTCAGACGTTTCCTCTTTAAATGGTGAAAACAATTACTATGCTGTTAAATGGTTCCGCGATAACGGTTTTGATCTGGAATCTTCCTATGCAAAAGGTGGCTTTTCTTACCTGCTTACAAAAAAAGGTTACAGCAATTACGGATATTCATATTATGTTGAGCCGGAAAAGACAGAGACTGGCTCTGTAAAACCTGTTAATCAGGCTCTTGAAGATTTTATAAACACTGACATTGAGAACATCCGTGGAAAAAAGGTGCTGACTCATACGCCGGAAAAATATTACCACACAACGTGGCTCAGCCAGGACGGAAAGAGCGGTATTCTCATTGATGAAGAAGGATTCCTCTCCAAGTTTACCGATGTTTTGGGAAGTTATACCCTTGCTGAGTATCCTTTCGCTCAGCTTGAATCAAATGGAACTGTAAAACTCAGAATAACCATAAATCCTGTTGATTTTAAATTTGATGACAATACACTGCTTGTCAACGATGAAACGGGCAGTAATAAATATACAAAAAGCACAAGGAAACTTGATGTAAGACCAAGATCCTATTTTGACGGAGGATCAAGAATAACAATCGCCAGTGATAAGACCACCATGGCAGAAAATCATACAGCAAGGTTCTATCTTGATGGTGCTTTTGATGAGAAAATAAATGTGGACTGGTACAGAACCGGAAACCTGCTGAAGGATCCCTCTTCAGAACCTTCTTTTGCATTAAGTACTGCAAATACTCAGTCTTTCTATTTATACGGTCTTGAAGCTGGAAAATATGAGGTATACGCTGTTGTCTCAAAAGATAAAACAAAATATGAGACAAACAGAATCACATTGAATATAACAAAGGCAAAAGATCAGGAGAAAAGATTCCACAGAGACGGAGATATCTGGAATCCTAAGGATGTTTACCTTGTTGGTGAAAAATGCCGGCTTGAGATAGTCTCGGAAAAACCTGTGAAGAATGTTGAATGGACTGTTATTTCTTTGTATGGCGAAAAAGAACATACACTGAGCTATACGGAAGGAAAAGATTTCTACTTCAACTGCAGGAACAGCGGTGTTTATGTTGTATATGCAAAGACAAATTTCCAGGACGGAACATCCTATGAATCTTCTGTCAATATTGTCTCAACAGATACCTATCCTGATACAGTGAATGGATTCTGGATTTTCTATCCAGATCTGAAAAACTTCTATAATTATATTTTCACCCGCAGATCATCCGGTCTGATGATTAAAGATTCCAAGATTTACGAAATGAAAGATTACGAGGAGGACAGCTCAACAAGAGCAGACTATTATGTTGACGCACTTCCTATCGGAGAATTCAGGAACGGGAAAATTGTATCATTGTCAGCCCTGCATGAATTTACTTACAGCAAAGATAGAATCCACCTGAAAAGATATTATGAGGACTCCTGTGAGGAATCTGATTTCATAAGAGTTCCAAATGCCAAAATCAAGTATACTCAAATTCAACCTCCGACCAAAAAAACATTGGACCGCAATTCTGAGCTCTATTTCCCCAACTGGTATGGAACAGACAGGACGTACACAATGAGAGAGGGTGGCGGAATAGATATTTACGGAACCGTTGATGATTATGTAAGAGAGCAGGTTGTTCTGACTATCAAAGTCAATGGTAAGATAATCCGGGACAAAATCGACCTCGTTTCCTTTACGTTCTTCCCTGAAGCTTCCGGTGATTATGTTTTTGAGGCGATTGCAACGGGTCAGGAATCTGGTGTGACTCTTTATAAGAAATATACATACCATGTTGTGATTGAAGAGAAAGAACCTGATGAAGAAGACTTGGAAGCCGATGAGTGGCCCCGGAACAGTACAAATGTTCCTGCAAAGATTGATCCTTCCAGGTATTACTCTGCCGAAAATAACAGTTCCTATGACCAGAGTTATTCACCGGCTGCAAATAACGAAAAAGCTCCTGTTACAGAGGCTACAGATAAATTCCTTGATGACATAAGAAATCAGCTTAAGACGGGAATTGTAAAAGTTACTGCAGAGAACTTTACTGATGCTGACATGGAAAGGCTCAATGAAGTTCTCCGGGAAGCAGAGAATGACTTTGCAATTGATTTTGACGAGTGTTACGGTTCCTACTCTACAGCCATCACAGAGAATGAGTATCTTGTATGTGTAAAGAATGCAAAGAACATCAAGTTAAAGGCATTCCTTGACTGCCCGAACATCAGAAAAGTTACGGTACGTTCTTTAGGTGTGACTCCCTATTCGGCACGGCATTTTGCAGTATTCTTTGGAAGAACTGAGGCAGATGAGAACAAATATTATTCTTTCTCTGAAAGGGTACGGACAACAACATACTATTACACTCCGTGGAGTCTTGAGAGTGTAATAGTCTATGACGTGAATGCAGACAGAAACACCAGCTTTTTCCAGAAGATCTATTATCTTAAGAACCTGGAAATCTGCGGAATAAAGTATTCCTTCTGACAAACCGGCAGGCGGTGGCTCCACTTTGTCGTGGTACAGTAACCGCCTGCAAGCACAATCCATAGATTCAGGGTGCTGATTCAGCCATCCCGCAGAGCAGCATTCTGAATTCTTTTTTGAAATCCAAACATTAGGAAACAGGAGTTTTATTCATGAAAAAACTTTTTACAATTCTATTAGGATTGCTGATTGTTGCTGCGGCATTTGGTCAGACAACTGTTGATCTTTTCCCTGGTGAGATAATGAAGCTGGAGTTTTTTAAAGGAAAAGCTTCTGGCGGAAAAGTAAATGTTTTCAATATTGACTCTGGAGTTGCAGAATACAATGAAGCAACCGGAGAGATAACAGGAATACATACAGGTTCCACAATTCTTAATGTAAGCCGTGGTCCTGATCGGGAATGGTACGAAGTGAATGTTGTCAACGGTAAACTCAGTGCCGACGGAACTTACACAATCGGCGACCACGTAACAAGAATCGGACCCTACGAGATTAAAAACCAGTACGATATCAAAAAAATAGTTTTCGGAAAAAATATAGAAGAAATAGACGATTATGCTTTTCTTGATTTCATGAACCTGGAAGGCGAACTTGTAATTCCAGGCCATATAAAGAGAATCGGAGACTGGGCATTCGCTTTCTGCTCAAACCTTACATCCATAGTTCTTGAGGAAGGCGTTGAATACATCGGTTCGGCTCCTTTCAACAGCTGTGGCAAAGTTACAGAAGTCACTTTTCCGGCGAGCCTTACACGCATCGAAGATTCATTGGGACTTGGTTACGGAGAACCGGAGATAATCTGCGAAGAAGATTCTTACGCGGAAGAAGTCTTCAAAAAACAGAAATATTATGTTCCGTCCTGTTTCAAGGTTGCAGGCGATACTCTTGTGGTTAAAGAAGGAACCGTATATATCCCTACAGAATATAAAGGAAAAGGGACTGTAAAAAACATGGTTCTCCCGGATTCAATAGATCTTAATGAGGTGAATCCGGAAATTTTTAATAACATGAAGATTTTCTGTGATCCTGCAAGTGATATTGCACTTTTCTGCAAGATATTCAACTTTGATTGCGACGCAATTGATTCTCCGGCTGGTCAGGCTGTGATGGCCGCAGTGAACGGTACTGCAATCCCCGGTGAAACTGCAGGAAATCCGTCAGAAAAGCTGGTGGAAATGTCTGCAGTTGCTGCAATGGGCGACATCGGACTGTTAAGTGGAGACGGAACTTTAACTGTAAACGATAATGTTAAAAAGCTTGATTCCGGCGATATTCAGGATAAGGAAAAAATCAGAAGAATTGTCTTCGGTAAAGGTCTTGAGTCAATAGGTGCTTATGCTTTCAGTGACTGTCCGAATCTTGAGGGAGAACTGGTGATTCCTGGCAATGTAAAAACTGTCGGCGGAAATGCTTTTGCCTATTGTCCAAAACTTACATCCGTTGTTCTGGAAGAAGGTGTTGAGTCAATCGGTTATGGCGTTTTCAACGGCTCCGACAGCATTACAGAAGTGACTTTGCCGGAAAGCCTCAAACGTGTTGACGGCTGGCTGGGGCTTCTGTATGGAAGCGCAGGCATCATCTGTGCGGAAGATTCTTTTGCAGAGAATTATTTCATGACACAGCGGTATTATGTTCCCTCATGTTTCAAAGTGACAGGGCCGACTCTTGAGATAAAAGAGGGCACATGTTATTTCCCTGAGAACTTTAAAGGAAAGGGAACTGTAAAAAACATTGTGATTCCTAATTCAATAGATGTAAGCACGCTGGAAGATGCAATTCCTGATGATGTAAAGATTTATTGCAACAAAAGCTCTGCGGTTTCCTATTTCTGCATGAGCTGTCATCCGAATTATGAGATTATTACAGCATCAACGGTAATACCAAAAGAAGATACTGTTGTGGCTGCAGCTGTAACTGTGGAAACTGATGCCTCTGCTGAAATGGATCAGGAAGATGGCGATAGAGTCGGACCTCTTTTAAAGACAGTCTGGGGACCGCGTGAAGGATACCTTCAGTTTGCAGAAAACAGACAGAGCGCAACCTGTGAGCCTCTTGCAATAGCAAATCTTCTTTTCTATCACAACATTCCTCTTTCAGGAAACCATTATTACCAGACCTCAAAGAAAGATTATTTCCAGGACTTTGACAGATTCAGTGCTGATTACACTCAGTGTCTTCTGGACATGAGGACAGAACGATCTGATGCAAAGCATTATGACACTGATCTTCTGCTTTATAACTGTGCAATTGTTCTGAACCGTGACTGGCTTAACGCAACCCGTGATTATTACGGCATAGAGATAATGCTTCCTGATTATGCGCCTGTAAAAATCATACGTAATTCCTATGCATGGCCGAAATACGATTACTGCAGCAGAACAAAAGAAGAATTTGAGGACATAATCAGGACAAATCTTCAGCAGAAACGTCCGTTGATGTATTCAATCCATTCAAAAGACGGAAAATACAATCACCTTACAGTAATTGACGGCTACCGTTATGCAGAGGACGGAACTTTTGAAGTTCATGTTGATGCAGGCTGGGAAGGTAAGGAGACAAAATGGTCTCCGCTCTGGGGAAGTTTTGACGCAATTGACAGTAACGGCCTCAGGACTTATGACGGCGAGAACCGCTTCATCTATGAATTCATTCCTCTTACCGGCTCTGAAAAAGAAAACTGGCAGCCTAAAAGAGTGAGCGAGGCAGAGAAAAAGGAATATACAAAACTTATAAATACAGCTCTTTATACACGTCAGATGGAAAATGAATCTGCTGTTGCCGGACAGACCTCTGGAAATCAGACTTCCGGTAAAGTAGCTGATAAAACAGCAGACCAGCAGAGTGTTATCCCGGTTAAGGAAATTCTTGAAACCTTTAGGTATTTTGATGTAATTGGAATCGTTGATGAAATGTCTCTGGAAAACTCGAAAGTAACACTTGCAGATGCTGTTAAGGGTAATGCTAAGGCAGAACTTATAATCTCCGGTTCAGGGCTCAACCAGTACAAATCTCTGGAAATCAGTTATTTTGGAGATTCCTTTATTCCTGTGGAAGGAATGACAAAGCTGAAACTTGAGGTTCCAAAGACAGCAAATGGAATACAGGCTCAACGTGTCAGCTGGGATATTCCGGTTCCTAAAAAAGAAGGAGTTTATCAGATCAGAATCTACGCAGACGGAAAAATTGCATACAATCCGCTTATTTATTATCCTGAAATGAATTACGAGATTATTGTTTACGATGAGCCACGCATTTCAGAAGTAATAGCAGGAAACGTAGGAGTAAATGCAAAATCTGATTCTGTAAAGGTTACCGTTATTGGTGAAGGATTCACAACTGTGGATGATCCGGAAAAACTTTTCTATCTGGACTGCAGGACAAAAGATATTATAAGAAATGCAAAAGTAACTGTCGTAACAGACAGACTTGCTTATGTGGAGATTAAAAATCCTAAGAAAAAAGGCGATTACAGTATTACGATTTCTGACAGAAACGGAAAGTCTAAAAAGCAGTTCACACTTTCTGTCAAAGATTATTCTTCATGGAAAATTGGTGATTTTATCTACACTGACGGAACCAGAAGCTCGGAATATAACAGCAGAAAATCTGTGGCAGCCGTGATTTTTGGCTTCACAGATGAAGGAACTCCGCTGGGGGTAAGCCTTTCTTCAACACATGATGACTTAGGTGTCGGCATTAAGTGGGCAAAAGCTACAGGTGCAGAAGTTTCTTCTTACTCAATGCTTCTGCTTACAGACGGACTTATTGACGAATACTCTTTTGGCGCATGGAATTACTGGAAGGAATTCCATCTTGAAGCAGACAATGTTACAGGTGAATGGAAAGGTGACTTTGACGGAAAAGACAATCTGGCAATAATCAGATCTGTTGATCCAGTTTATTCAACACCTGAAAAACTTGCGGAATATTATCCTGCTTTTGGCTATGCAGAAAATTTTGCTATGTACCACAAAGAACTTATTGGTACAAAATTTGAAAAGGGCTGGTACATTCCTACTATGATGGAATTAAAGATAATGACTGACTCCAAGGTTGTTGTCAATGCATCACTTCATAAGGCTGGAGGTGGCAGCATTGGGGGTGTCTTTGCAAGTTCCAATACAGAACAAAATCTCCGTATGTTTGATAATCAACCAGTAACAAAGGGAGGAATTCATGCATGCTGGAACTTCCATTTATATGACTACCGCCCGATCAGGGCTTTCTGAAACTTTTCGGAATTACTGCAGGATGGGCGTCGGGCCGGACAGGGCTGGCAGGTCAGACAGAGCGGACAGGCCGGCGCTCAGCGTTAACGTTTATTTATATGAGAAACAAGGAGTAAGGAGTTTATGAAAACTGTTTACAAGAGAAAAATGATTGGATTGTTCTTGGCATTGGTTCTGGTTCTGAACAGTTCAGCTTTTGCATTGGATACAAGCGGTGTGACTGTGCCGCTTTTAAAGACAGAGTGGGGCCAGCGCATAGACAGACTGCAGTTCTCTCCCAACAGAGAAGGTGGTAGTTGTGTTCCGGTTGCTTTAGCTCAGATTCTTTACAGTCTGGACATTCCTGTTCAAGGTTCAAAATCTTATTCCACAAGCAAAGGTATCTACTGGCGTGATTTTGATGCAAACCCCACACAGTACAGTTCTCTGCCACTCTCCTTCGATGATGATAAAGCCACTGATGCACAGATGAAAGAATATGATAATTTCCTTTACAACTGTGCAATCGTGATGAATCACGCATGGGAAAATGCTGAGATTCATCAGGAAGGGTTTTCCAAACGTGTTAAAGCCCACATTCCTGTTGAAGTGGAAACTTTTTATTATGGCTATTCGAACCATACAAATCTTACAGAGCAGGAATTTCAGGACAAAATCATTGAATGCCTCAGAGCCAAACAGCCTGTAATGTATTCAATTTATTCATCTGATAAAGTTCTAAGTCACGCTGTTGTAATAGATGCTGCAAGAACTTCCGACAGTAAATTCCAGGTTCATATTAACTTTGGATGGAATGGAACCTGTGACGGCTGGTATGATCTTTGGTCTCCTATTTTAATTAAAGACTCCACTATGGATGGGGGCTACAGAAGATATGATTCTGACGAGAGACAGCTGACAGTTTTAACACCTCTTACCGGGGCCGCAAAAACAGCATGGAAGGCGGAAAAACTTTCAGCAGAGCAGATCAGAAAAATTCAGAATGAGACCCGTAAAGTCCCTGAGATTGAGAACGGCACTCTTTATATCCCGGAAGGAACTTCATATCTTTATTATGATGATTTCAAATACAACAAGCAGATCAAGAAGATTGTATTCCCTTCAACTTTCAAGGGAACCACTAAAGATACAAATCTGTTTGAAGGCTGTGTAAATCTTAAGGAAGTTGAATTCGGAGAAGCTATGGAAAGACTTTCCGAAAACACATTCCTTAACTGTACAAGGCTTGAGAAAATAATTTATGGCGGAAAGTGGACAGACGATGCTTATACTGATGCATTCACCGGATGCAGCAAACTGACTACAGCAGTGTTTACTTCGACCTGTCAGGTTATTCCAAGCGGAATGTTCTGGAAGGTGAAGAGTGTTAAGGACGTGACAATTGAAGAAGGTGTTGAAGCCATCAATTACGGTGCTTTCTATGACACAAGCATTGAAAGGATTGTCATTCCGTCCACTGTAAAAGAAATCGACAGTTACGCTTTCTATAAAACATCGCTCAAAGAAGTTTATGTTCCTGCATCAGTAGAGAAACTTGGGGACACAGTTTTCTCCAAATCTGTAAAAATCATCTGTGATGAAGGAAGTGCGGCAGAGGAATGGGCAAAGAAAAACGGATACAAGTATGAGCTGAGACTTGTCCCTGCTGATGCGGTGTCGGAAGCTGATGTCACCGAAGTTTATGCAGAGCCTTTCCTTAAGACACAGTGGGGCCAGCGCACAGACAGACTGCAGTCCTCACCCAACAGAGAAGGTGCTCGCTGTGATCAGGTTGCGCTTGCTCAGATTCTTTACTATCTTGGACTTCCTATTGAGGGTTCAATGTCTTATGCCACAAGCATGAATGTTTATTGGCGCGATTTTGACGCAAACCCCACACAGTACAGCACTCTGCCTCTTACTTATGATGATGAGAAAGCAACTGATGCTCAGATGAAAGGACTTGATAATTTCCTTTATAACTGTGCGATCATGCTGAACCAGCCATGGGAAAATGCAGAAGTCAACGCAGATGGATTCAGCAAGCGTGTCGTTGCCCATGTTCCTGCAGATGTGGAAAGGTTCTACTATGGGTATGCGAAGCAGACAAATCTTACAGAGCAGGAATTCCAGGACAAAATCATTGAATGCCTCAGAGCCAAGAAACCTGTGATATACTCAATCCATTCAGATGATGGTGTTTACAGTCATGCGGTAGTGATTGACGGCGCAAGACTTGCGGCGGACAGATTCCAGGTTCATCTTAACTTTGGATGGAATGGGCTCTGTGACGGCTGGTATGATCTTTGGTCTCCTATTTTAATTGAGGACTACACTGAGGTTGATGGCTACAGAAAATATGATTCTGACGAGAGACAGCTGACAGTTTTAACACCTCTTACCGGGGCCGCAAAAACAGCATGGAAACCTTTCAGGCTTACAAGTGAGCAGATCAAAAACATCCAGAAGGAAACCCGTAAAGTTCCTGCGGTTGTTAACGGCACTCTTTACATTCCGGAAGGAACTGTATATCTGAGTGTGGATTACAAAGAGGATCTGTCAATTAAAAAGATTGTATTCCCGTCAACTTTCAAGGGTAATGCCTCAACATCATTCACATTTGAAGGATGCAGCAATATCAAGGAGCTGGAATTCTCAAAGGCGAATGAATACATCATCGGCAAAACATTCCTTGACTGTACAGGCCTTGAAAAAGTCACTTATAACGGTGAATGGACAGACAGAAACTTTACAGATGCCTTCAAAGGTTGTACCAGTTTGACAACTGCCGTATTCACTTCTTCTTGTAAAGTTGTTCCGAGTCACATCTTCAGAAATGTTGCAAGTCTTACCGACGTAACACTTTCTGAAGGAATCGAAGAAATCGGTTACGGTGCTTTCTGGAACTGCAGTAAACTTACGAACTTTACAATTCCTTCTACTGTAAAGGAAATCGGAGGTTATGCATTCTACAACATAGGCCTTAAAGAAGTTTATGTTCCTTCAACCGTAGAGACAATCGGGGACAACGCATTCTCCAAATCAGTAAAAATCATCTGTGAGGAAGGAAGCGCTGCAGAGGCATGGGCTAAGGAAAAAGGATATAAAACTGAAATCAAACTTGCCCCAACAATGGTAACATCAAACGCTGGTGTCACAGAAGTTTATTCAGAACCGTTTATCACAACTAAATGGGGACAGCTGGGTGGAAATAATAGATTCACAAACGGCGAACGTTCTGGCTGTGAATGTGCTGCAGAAGCAACGATAGCTCAATATTGGGGACTTGTTCCAAAAGGAAGCCACGCTTATGCCACATCAAAAAATACATACTATGTTGACTTTGACGCTTACACACCTGACTTAAGAAAATTCCCACAGGGATACAGTTCAGATTTGTCAGAGCAAGCAAAATATGATGCAGAAACTTTCCTCTGGTATCACATCATTATTGATGAAAAAAGACTTGATGATTCCACAAGCTATCATTACGGCGGCGGACAGATGCCACGAATTGCTGAACATCTTCCATATAAATTGACTTCCATGACAACTAATGAAAATACAAAAGAAGAAATGGAAGAAATGATTATCCGCAACATGAAGGCAAAACGTCCTTTAAGAATTTATTCTTATAACGAGGACAAATCATCAACTCATGTTTGGGTAATCGACGGTGCAAGAAAACGCAACGGAAAACTTGAGGTCCATTATGATTTTGGATGGTACGGAAAAGACAACGGTTGGTATGTTTTCTGGGAGCCAATCGTAAATTCAACAATCAGTTATGCCAGCGATTACCGTGCATTGAGAGAATACATTCCACTTACAGGTGCTGAACTTGCTGCATGGAAACCTCACAGACTTACTGACGAGCAGGTTGAAAAAATAAAAGCCGAAAAACGAAAAGTTCCTGAAGTAATAAATAATACTTTGTATATTCCTGAATGTACTGGAGCAATTGCTTCAGAGCAGTATATGAATAGAAAGGATTTTAAAAATATTTCTCTTCCATATTCTTTGCGTGCGATTTATGCAAGAGCGTTTAAGGATTGTACAAATTTGGAAACCATTGTTATTCCTCCTTATGTTGAAGAAATTGGATCCAATGCCTTTGCCGGTTGTACAAAATTAAAAACAATTTCGCTGCCTGCATCAGTTAAATCAATCGCAAATAATGCAATCCCTGCCAATGTCACAATCGTTTGTCCAGAAAATTCCTATGTAGAGCAGTGGGGATATGACAACGGATTTATGATGGCCAACGAATATACAATCACAAACGGAAAACTTACATTCAACAGCAAGGTTAAAAAAATCAGAGCTGAAATGTTCAAAGGAAATAAAGAGATCCGTGAAGTTGTGATTGGCGAAAACGTTGTGAAAATTGGAAACAGTGCATTTGAGGGATGTTCAAATTTAAAGAAAATCCAGTTCAACGCAATCAATGTTGAAATGAACAACAGCAGCAGCGTGAACACATTCAAGGATTGTCCTGTTGAAGAAATTGTGTTTGGACCAAAGGTTACAGTTGTTCCAAAACAGACTTTCAGAAATCTTAACAGTCTCAAGTTTGTTATAATCCCTGGAAACGTAAAAGAGGTTCAGCAGTCTGCATTCTACGGAGACAAGGCGATAGAGGAAATTGTAATTGAAGAGGGAGTGGAGACTTTGGTTCAGTATTGTTTCTACGGACTGCCTCTTAAAAAAATAACTCTGCCATCAACCATAAAATCTATTGAGGCGAATGCATTGCCAAAATCAGCAGTGGTCATCTGTCCTCCAAATTCTTATGCGGAAGATTTTGCACTCCAGAATGGAAATGAAGTTCCAAGTGCGTTCAACCTTTCAAACGGTGTGCTCACAATCAAGGAAGGAATAAAATCAATCCCCGATGAAAAATACATGGGCAACACAGAGATTCGTGAGGTCGTGATTCCATCAACAATTACAAAAATTGGAGGAAGCGCATTCAAGAACTGCACAAATCTTACAAAGGTCACATACAAAGCGACATCATGTACCAGTGCCGGAAGTGGTGGAAATAATGTAACAGCCGCATTTGTTGGTTGCACAAAACTTTCTCAATTAATAATTGCGGATGGAGTAACAATTTTACCGGCAAATATTTTCCGTGAATGTGCTGCTTTGAAACAAGTAACTTTCCCATCAAGTCTCAAAAAAATAAATTCCTCTGCGTTCTATAAATCTGGACTTGAAGAAGTTGTAATTCCTGAAGGAGTGGAAGAAATTTTAAGCTCAGCATTTGGCGGTATTACAAATCTCAAGAAAGTTGCTTTGTCCTCTTCGCTTACATCAATCGCAAATAATGCATTCCCGAAAACTGCAAAGATTGTTTGCCCTGCAGGTTCTTATGCAGAAAGCTGGGCATTGGCAAATGGATTTACAATCGAAGGAAGAAATTCTTCTGCAAACAATGGTTCCAGTTCATCTACCACCGCTGCAACTAATTCAACAAGTACAAGCACAGCAAACAATTCATCAAGCAGTACAATAAGTTCAAGCACTGCAAACAGTTCATCAAGTGGTTCAACCAGTTCAAGCACTGCAAACAATTCTTCAAATGCTTCAACGAGCAACGCTGAATACACTATAAAAAACGGTGTACTCACATTCAGCAGCACTGTTACAGCAATTGAAGCCAGCAAGTTCAAGGGAAATGCGGAAATCCGCGAAGTCGTGATCGGTGAGAACATCACAAAAATCGGCAACAGCGCTTTTGAAGGATGCCCTAACCTGAAGAAGATTCAGTTCAACGCGAAAAATGTGGAGATGAACAACAGCAGCAGCGTAAACATTTTCAAGAACTGTCCTGTAGAAGAGCTTGTTTTCGGTCCGAAAGTTGAGGTAGTTCCGAGACAGACTTTCAGAAACCTGAACAGTCTTAAGTCTGTAAGAATTCCTGGCAACGTAAAAGAAGTCCAGATGTCTGCATTCTATGGTGACAAGGCGATTGAAGAGATTGTGATTGAGGAAGGTGTTGAGACTCTTGTGGAGTACTGTTTCTACGGACTGCCGCTCAAGAAAATCACTTTGCCGGCAACAATCAAATCTATTGAAGCAAACGCACTGCCTAAATCAGCAACAGTAATCTGTCCCTCAGACAGTTATGCGGAGAAATACGCAATCCAGAATGGAAACGATGTTCCGGGTGCATTCGCGCTTTCCAACGGTGTTCTTACAATCAAAGAAGGAATCAAATCAATTCCGGACGGAATGTACACGGGTAACAGTGAAATCCGCGAGGTCATAATCCCATCTACTGTTACAAAAATCGGAGCAGACGCATTCAAGAACTGTACAAATCTTACAAAAGTCACATACAAGGCAACATCATGTACAAATGCGGGAACCAGCGTAACAGCAGCATTCCTCGGATGTACAAATCTCTCAAAGGTTATAATTGCTGAAGGAGTAACAACAATTCCGGCAAATATCTTCCGCGAATGTCCTGCATTGAAGCAGATCAGTTTCCCTTCAAGCCTCAAGACAATCAATTCGTCAGCATTCTATAAGACAAGCCTTGAGGAGATTGTGATTCCCCAGGGAGTGGAAACGATTGCCTACACGGTTTTCTCTTCCAATTCCAACCTGAAGACTGTCCGGTTCTCAGCATCTGTCAAGAGCATACAGAACAACGCCTTCGACAAAAAGAACGTGAAGTTCTACGCTCCCAAGGGTTCTTACGCTGAGCAGTGGTGCAAGGACCAGAAGGTGGATTATACAGCTGAGTAAGATTCTGCGGATTGTGAATGCTCTGCATTTCTGTTTATACTTATGTATTTGAGTTTCAGCAGTTGTCAGAAAATACTGTCAGGAACGGAAAGGTGAGGAACAGAAAATGGAAAACATTGCCAGACTGATTACCGAAGAGTGCAAAAAACACAGGGGAACAGATCCGGTTGAAATCTTCAATGAAGTAGCGAAAAAAGATTTTGTCCGGATCCACGGGCCTGAACATCATGTGCTTGACGGAGCATGTCTTCTGGTGGCTTACAGAAATGCAGGCGGGGACATTGATCTTGAAGAAGGACTGAACTGGATGACAACCCAGGGACTTAAAATGCCCGGTGCACAGTGCGCGCACTGGGGTGTCTGCCTATGTTTCAATGATGAAGGGCAGAATCAAGGTTGGAATGTCTGATGCCGAACTGTCTGTGGAATTAAGTTTGCAGCCAGTTCAGCATTGGAATTAAAGCCTGACAGGAATGGAAAGTTTGTCCAGTTCTGTCTTGATTCCGCCTACCGTGTAGTCACCTGAGTGAACCATGCTTGCAATAAGTGCTGCATCAGCGTGTCCGCCGTCAGGTGCTCCTGAAAGAACGTCTGCCATGTGCTGAACAGTTCCGCCGCCGCCGGAAGCAACAACCGGAACGCTTACTGCATCACTTATCATGCGTGTAAGATTCAGTTCGTAGCCGGCGCGTGTTCCGTCAGCGTCCATTGAATTGAGTACGATTTCGCCGGCGCCCAGTTTTACGGCTTCTTCGGCCCATGCAAGAGCATCAAGTCCTGTTGCAACACGTCCGCCGTTTATGTACACCTGATAGCCGCTCGGCATTGTCAGGTCTTTTTTTGCATCCATTCCCAACACAATGCACTGGTTCCCGAAAATCCGGGCGCCTTCTTTGATCAGTTCCGGGTGTTTTACAGCCTGAGAGTTCAGACTGACTTTTTCTGCGCCGGCAAGAATTGTTGAGCGGATGTCATCAATGGTGCCGATTCCGCCGCCTACACAGAACGGAATGAAAACCTGACTCGCAACATTGCTGATAAGTTCAAGAATCGGGCCACGTCCGCGGGCAGATGCAATGATGTCATAGAAAACAAGTTCGTCAACACCCTGACGGTAATATTCGGCCGCCATTTCCACCGGATCTCCGATGTCAACATTGTTGAGAAATTTTACACCTTTTGTGGTTCGTCCGTCCTTTACGTCCAGACAGATGATAACGCGCTTTTTCAGCATGATGCACCTCCGCAAGAATCCGCATCAAGTGTGGCAAAGTTCTGCAGAATGGTCAGCCCGTGAGCCGCCGATTTTTCAGGATGGAACTGGGTTGCAAAAATATTGTCCTTCCAAATCACGGAAGGAACCTGAACACCGTAATCTGCGCTTCCTGCAATTACAGCCGGGTTGTCAGGCTGAATAACATATGAGTGGACAAAGTAGAAGTCTGTACCGGAAGGAACACCTTTAAGAAGCGGGCATTCTTCGGCACCACTTTGAGCTGCAAAAGTTACGGAACTCCAGCCCATGTGGGGAATTTTGAGTGAGCCGGCTTTTTCTGAAGCTTCGGAAAATCCCGGCAAGTTTGAGAAATGTCTGATTTTTCCGGGAATCAGTCCCAGACAATCTGTGTCGCTTTCTTCTGAAAAATCAAAAATAACCTGAGAACCAAGGCAGATTCCGAAAAGCGGTTTCCCTGAAGCGGCAAAATCGCGGATAAAGGAATCAAAACCTGTTTTCTCCAGCTGTTCCATTGCATATTTTGCTTCACCTACACCAGGAAAAATCACACGGTCGCAGTTCTTAAGATCAAGGGGATTTTTTGACAAGACGTAATCTTTTTTCAAAAACTCAAGTGCGCGCTGAACACTTTTGATGTTGCCGGCGTTGTAATCAATTATTCCAATCATAAGCAATTTTACAGGGCACAAGATTTGTGGTCAAGCAAGGACATGTTTTTCCGATAAATAAGTTATGAGTTTTTCTGAAGTTTTTTCAGTATGCCTTTCTGTGCTTACGAATTTCAAAGTAATCGGTGCATGCATCGCTGTAATTCTTTATCTCAGTTTCATAAGCTATGTGACGCATTACAGAAAACGTCCCGCACAGCCGAAGCTCAAAACAAAAATGGTTCAGCAGGTTCCGGCTCAGGAAGCACCCGCTCCCGAAAGTGCAGAAACCGAATCTGAGGATGTGTAGACAGAGCTTTTTCCTGTTGCCCACAGTTTTTTCTTCCAGAAATATTTTCCTGTTTTTATCCGCCCCTCTTTGAACAATATTCTGATTATTTCACCATAGTCTTCTGCTTCATAACTTTCAAACTGCAGGGGTTCTCCGTTGTTTCCGACTGTGGAACTGCGGACGGAATCCGCAAGATAGCTTGCCAGTTCTGAAGCCGTGTAAATCCGCGGGGCACGCTTTATTGCCTTGAAGACAAACTCTTTGTCGGGCGCGGATTTCTGTGCAGTTTTCAGACAAATGTCACAACCGTCACAGGCAGCCTGTTCAGCGCCCAGTTCGTCAAGAAGCACCTGTCGGCGGCAGGTTGATGAGAGTGCAAAACGTCCCATTGCGGTGCTGCGTCCTGTCTGATTCTGTGCAAGGCGGTTTTTGTATGACTCAGTGTCTTCCGGCCCCCACACCAGAAAAGATTTTGCAACGGAGCCGTCTCTGCCGCCGCGTCCTGCTTCCTGAATAAAAGCTTCTGCGGTGGAAGGCACGTCCAGATGAATCACAGTGTGTATATCCTTCTTGTCTGTTCCCATACCGAATGCACATGTTGAAGTCATTATTGCATCGCTTTTGGGATAAAACCACTGTTCAATTGCTGTCTTTTCTTCCCGTTCAAGACCTGCGTGATAAAACCTGACAATATCATCTTTTTCCGGATGAAGCTGTTTCTGGTGTTCCCGAATCAGCCTCGCCATGTTTTCAGCCCGTTTTCTTGTGCCGCAGAAAACCAGCAGAGGCTTTTCTTCCCGTTCAACCAGCTGCAGAACCGCTTTTTCCTTGCAGACTGCATAATGCACAAAATAGTGAATGTTCGGTCTGTCCGCTTCACTCCTAAGGATTCGGGCCTCACCGTCAAAAAGCACCTGATTGATTCTGGCAAGAACTTCCGGTGATGCAGTTGCAGTAAAAGCCGTGACCCGTGGAACGTCCAGCTTTTTTATTATGTTTCCAAGTGTCAGATATGCCGGTCGGAATGAATCTCCCCACTCTGAGACACAATGGGCTTCGTCAATGGCAATCTGTGCAATTCCGCATTCTGCAAGTCGGGCAACAAGGGCATCATTCTGCAGCACTTCAGGGTTTGCAAGAATCACTTTTGCGCCTTGTTCCAAAGCTTCAAAGTTTGCCTTGCGTTCTTCCGCACTTTGCCCGCCTTTGAAAACCACAGGCCGCATTCCGCCTTCAACCAGCCGCCGCGCCTGATCGTTCATCAGTGCAAGAAGCGGATACAGAATCAGTGTGGGGCCTTCAAGACAAAGGGCCGGAACCATAAAGCAAAGTGATTTGCCTGCTCCCGTGGGCAGAAGCACAATCTGCCGGACAGGTTCTTCTGAATCTTCAAGTATGTTTGCCATGACAATCCGCTGCCATGGATAAAGATACTTGATTCCGAAAGCTTTTTGCGCCGCTTCAAGAACATTATCCTTTTCGTAATCGGAATCACAAAGATCCTGCTCAAAATGAAAATCATCCGGAAGAATTCCTTCATAAGAAAGAGTCCAGTCATCAAAAAAATCATCGGAATCAGAAAAGTTTGAATCATTCATATACATTATTATTGAAGGGAAATTGAAAAAAAATAAAAAAAATAAAAAAAATGCGAATAAAATGACCTTTATGCAATCATTCGACAAAATATTTTGTATTTTGTAAAATAGGACTATGACTAGAAATTTGACTGAATTGCTGACCGGTTTGGAAAAAGCCGGAATTGAATATGAAACGGTTGTCGGAGAAAACTTGAATCCTGAGATAACTGATCTTGTGAACGATTCCCGAAAAGCAGGAAAGGGCAGCCTTTATTTTTCATGGCCTGGAGTTCATGTTCACGGAAACAGTTTCATTGCAAAAGCCGTGGAAGCCGGTGCAAAAGCAGTGATTTTTCAGGATCAGCTTCCTGAGGGCACGGAAGAAGTCTGCCGCAAAAACGGTGCTGTTCTTGTGCGCGTAAAAGATTCCCGCATTGTAATGGCTCCTGTTTCCGCTGCATTTTTCGGCAATCCGTCTTCAAAAATGATTGTAATCGGTGTGACCGGTACTGAAGGAAAAAGTACCACTGTTTCCCTTATTTGGCAGTTACTGCGTCTTTGCGGCAAAAAAGCCGGCTTTTTCTCGACCGTTCAGTATTCTCTCGGTGGAGAAGCTCTTGCAAATCCTGAGCACCAGACAACGCCGGAAGCTCCTGCAGTTCAGCAGAAACTGGCTATGATGGCAGAAAACGGCTGTGAATTTGCAGTTGTTGAATCTTCTTCCCACGGGCTTTCAAAAAAACTGAACCGGCTTGGATGTGTGGACTTTGATGCTGCCGTTTTTATGAACGTTACCCACGAACATCTGGAGTTTCACGGCACTTTTGAGCAGTACAGACATGACAAAGCGAACCTGTTCCGTGCATTGGGTCAGGTTTGTCACGAAAAAACAGTATGCGGCAAAAAAATCAGCATAAAACCTTTTGGCGTTGTAAATGTTGAAGATCCTTCTGCGCAATATTTTGTGGACGCGGCTCAAAGTTCGTCCAAAAATCAGTCTCCTGTGGAAGTAATCGGTTTTACGACCGGCGGCCAGGCAGGAAGCGGAAATCCCAGCAAAGAAGTTCCTGCAATCCCGGTTGAAAAAGGTTCCGGAATCAGCAGTGACAGCAAAGGGCTTTCTTTTGTCTTGAATGACAGCATTTCCGTAAAAGCGCCTTTGCCCGGTGCTTTCAACGTGTACAATGCAATGGCCGCAATGATGGTTGTAAGCCGTCTTACAGGAATCAGTCTTCAGGAACTGGCTCCAAAAGCTGCCGAACTTGTTCCTGTAAAAGGCCGCATGACAACTGTCAGCTGCGGGCAGCCCTTTGAAGTGATTGTAGATTATGCACATACACCTTCATCTTTCATGACAGTTTTTCCGCCCCTGAGACAGCGTTGCAACGGAAGAATTTTTGCACTTTTCGGAAGCGGCGGAGAACGGGACACAAAAAAACGTCCTGAGCAGGGGCGCATTGCTTCCCAATGGTGTGACATGGTTTTCCTTACTGACGAAGACCCTCGCGGTGAAGAACCGATGGCACTTCTGGAAGACATTGCTTCCGGTGTGGACAAAAAAATGGTGCGGGGCGAAAACCTGTTCCTCATTCCGGACCGTCCTTCTGCAATCCGCAAGGCTTTTTCTCTTGCAAAAGAAGATGACATCGTGCTGCTTTTGGGTAAAGCTCACGAAAATTCGATTATTTACAAAGATTTTGTCATGCCCTACGACGAAATCTCTGAAGCCGTAAAAGCATTGGGCGAAATCGGTTATGGAACCGAAGGTCAGACATGAAAGACATTTTTGGCGATTTGCACACGATAGAAGATTTTTTTGAAAACTTTCCTTCTTACAAAGAAGATCATAAGGATGAAATCTGCAGAGCATGGGATTTTCTTTGCGGACAGAGCAAATCCATGGTTCGCGCAAACGGGGAAAACTACACTGATCATCCGCTCCGCACGGCTGCAATCATTGCCGCAAACCGTATGGACTGGCAGAGCATTATCGGTGCACTTCTGCACAACGCGCTGACTTTTGAGGGCATAACTGCAAAGACAATCGAAGAGAATTTCGGCAGGGAAGTTTCTGTCATCGTAAGCGGCACTTCAAGAATCGGCAGCCTCAAAATGCAGAACAAAACACTTCAGCAGGCAGATTCCGTGCGCAAAATGCTTTTTGCCATGATTGACGACATACGGGTAATCCTTGTAAAACTTGCTGACCGACTGGACATGCTCCGCAACATGAAGACCGAAACAGAAGAGTACCAGCGTCAGATTGCTCAGGAAACTTTTGATGTTTGGGCGCCGCTTGCCAACAGGCTCGGTATGTCTTCTCTCAAGGACGAACTGGAAGATCTGGCTCTCAAGTATGCCAATCCTGACGCTTTTGCCCAGATAAAGCAGCTGGTTGCACTTAAAAAAGACGAGCGTTCCGAATATCTTAGCCGTGCCCAGCAGGCAATTCTTAAAGCGGCTGCAAAAGCCGACATAAAAATCACTTTGAGCAGCCGCGCAAAGCACTTTTACTCGATTTATCAGAAAATGAAGAAGCGGGGAAAAGCTGCTGACGAGATTTATGATCTTCTTGCTTTGAGGATTCTCTGCAATGACACCAATGAATGCTACGCACTTGTAGGAATTGTTCATTCCATCTGGAAACCATTGGACGGCCGCTTCAAGGATTATATTGCAATGCCCAAAGCCAACGGATATCAGAGTCTGCATACTACTGTAATCTGCGATGGAATGCCTCTGGAAATTCAGATTCGCACCAATGAAATGCACTCTGTGGCAGAACATGGTGTTGCAAGTCACTGGCTGTACAAAAAAGGTACGAACCGTGATTCGGTGTCCATAGAAAACTTGTCCATCATCAATCAGCTTAAGGCGTTGCGCGCGGAAAACAGAAACGATGCCGCCCTTTTTGAGGAAATCCGCAATGAACTTTTGGGAGACTCGATTTTTGTGTTCACTCCCCAAGGGGATGTGCGGGAACTTCCTATGGGCGCTACGGCAGTTGATTTTGCCTACAGCATACATTCTCACATCGGCGAAACGATTACGGGCGCAAAAGCGGACGGTCACATTATTCCGCTTTCAAGTCCTCTCAAAAACACTCAGATTATAGAGATTCTTACCAGTCCTCAGGCCCACCCTACGGAAAACCAGCTGGAATATGTAAAGACTGCACGGGCACGGAGCAAGATCAGGGCCTGGCTGCTGCAGAACGGCATTTCAGAACCTGTGTCCCAGAATTCTGCTGTTTCTGCTGAAAGCGGATCCGGTTCTCCTCAGGTGCGGCCTTCTCACGCTTCCCAGCAGGGCGGTGTTTCAGGCGGTGCGGCAAACGGGCAGGAAGGCGGAAGTTCTGACGGTGCCGTTCATATCCGGGTAGGGGACACGGCAAACTTTATGGTTCATGCCGCCAGATGCTGCAATCCGGCTTTCGGGGACAAAATCATCGGTTATGTTTCACGGGGCCGCGGACTGATCATACACAGGGCAGACTGTTCCAGTTTTGCGCTTATTCCCAATGTGGAGCAGCGTTCCGTTCCCGTTGTCTGGGACGAAAAACCTGTTGCCGTACCAAGAAGCAAAGGCCGGAAAAAATAAAAAAAAGCATGTCGGCCAACCTTTTTCAGGGTTTTCCGGCATGCTCTGCCACAAAATCAGTTACTCAGAACCGACTCTTATTTTACGACAATGTTGACCAGTTTGTTGGGTACAACAATCACTTTTACAGGTGTTTTGCCTTCCATGAACTTCTGTGCGCCGGGAGTTGCCAAAGCTGTCTTTTCAACTTCTGCTTTGTCTGCACCGATGGCAGCTTCAAACTTGTCGCGGATTTTGCCGTTGATCTGCACGACAATGGTACATGTGTTGTCAACGCAAAGTGCTTCGTCATAAGCAGGCCAGGGTTCGTAGGCAATGCTTTCTTTTGCGCCCAGTTTCTCCCAAAGTTCTTCACCAAGATGAGGTGCGTAGGGACTGAGAATCTTTACAAAGTCAGACCAGAGTGCTTTGGGCACTGCATCCAGTTTTGCCACGTCGTTGATGAAAATCATCATCTGGCTGATGGCTGTGTTGAATGCCAGGTTTGCTGTGTCTTCGCTGACTTTTTTGATGGTCTTGTGCAGAAGTTTGTTCAGTTCTGCAGAAGGTGCATCGTCTGTCATGGGTTTTTCGCTGACAGCCCAGATTTTTTCCAGGAAGCGGCTTACACCGATGAGACCGTTTGTGTTCCATGGCTTTGAAACTTCCAGCGGCCCCATGAACATTTCGTACATGCGCACACTGTCAGCTCCGTAATCCCGGATAACGTCGTCAGGGTTGATTACGTTCTTGAGAGATTTTGACATTTTTGCAATAACCTGCTCAAGTTTTTCGCCTGTAGCTTTTTCAATCCATGCACCGTCTTTTTCTTCAACTTCGTCTGTGGGAACCAGCGTTTTGTTTGCGCGCTGATAAGCAAAAGAAGTGATGAGTCCCTGATTGATAAGACGCTGGAAAGGCTCTTTTGTGTTTACGATTCCTGCATCAAAGAGAACTTTGTGCCAGAAACGTGAGTACAGAAGGTGGAGAACTGCATGTTCAGCACCGCCCACATAAAGATCGACGGGCATCCAGTAATCCATGGCTTCTTTTGAAGCAAAGACATCATTGTTGTGGGGATCAAGATAGCGCAGATAATACCAGCAGGAACCGCCCCACTGAGGCATTGTGTTGGTTTCGCGTTTTGCGTCTTTTCCGCACTTGGGACATTTGCAGTTTACCCATGAATCAATTCCTGCAAGAGGACTTTCGCCTGTTCCTGTAGGCTGATAACTTTTTACCTGAGGCAGTTCCAAAGGCAGTTCTTCTTCCGGAACGGGAACTGTACCGCAGTCAGGACAGTGAATCAACGGAATCGGTTCGCCCCAATAACGCTGGCGGCTGAAAATCCAGTCACGCAGTTTGTAGTTTACAGTTGCACGGCCGATTCCTTTTTCTTTAAGGAATTCAATCATTTTGGCAATTGCGTCTTTTTTGTTGAGACCGTCAACAAATCCTGAATTGACGTGAATACCGTCCTGTGTCCAAGCCTGTGTCTGAACATCAACTTCTGATTTGAGAACTTCAATAATGGGAAGATTGAATTTCTTTGCAAATTCCCAGTCGCGGTCGTCATGAGCAGGTACAGCCATGATTGCACCGGTTCCGTAGGAAATCAGAACATAGTCTGCAATCCAGACAGGAATCAGTTTGTTGTTTACCGGGTTGATCGCATAACTTCCGCTGAAAACACCGGTCTTGTCCTTGTTAAGATCTGTACGCTGAAGATCGGATTTTTTTGCGGCTTCATCAACGTAAGCTTCTACAGCTGCTTTCTGTTCGGGAGTAGTCAGTTTTGCAACCAGAGGATGCTCCGGACTTACGACCATGTATGTCGCACCGAAAAGTGTGTCACAGCGTGTTGTGTAGACTGTCAGTTTGTCGCCGGTACCGGCAGCAGGACCGTTGAGAGTCTCAGGATTCTGGCCGGGAGCTGCAATTTCAAAATCAACTTCTGCACCTTCTGAACGTCCGATCCAGTTTTTCTGCATCAGTTTTACGCTTTCGGGCCAGTCCAGGTCGTCAAGGCCTTTGAGCAGTTCGTCAGCATAATCAGTGATTTTCAGAATCCACTGGCGGATTGTCTTGTGCGTAACGATTGAACCGCAGCGTTCGCATTTGCCTTCTTTTACTTCTTCGTTGGCAAGACCTGTCATGCAGGAAGGACACCAGTTGATGGGTGTTTCTGCTTCGTAGGCAAGACCTTTTTTGTACAGCTGCAGGAAAATCCACTGAGTCCATTTGTAATACTCAGAATCACATGTTGAAACACAGCGGTCCCAGTCGTAGGAAAATCCCAGACTTTTGATCTGGCGTGTAAAAGTTTCAATGTTCTTGTTTGTGGTGATTGAAGGATGAGTACCTGTTTTGATGGCATAGTTTTCTGCAGGCAGACCGAATGAGTCGAATCCCATCGGATGCAGTACGTTGTAGCCGTTCATACGCAGATAACGGCAGTAAATATCAGTTGCGGTATATCCTTCCGGATGGCCTACATGAAGACCGGCTCCTGACGGATAGGGAAACATGTCAAGAACGTAGCGGCGTTTTGATTTGTCGAATTTGGGATCTTCTTTGACTTTGAAAGTCTTGTTTTTTTCCCAATAAGCCTGCCATTTGGGCTCAATGGAATCAAAAGGGTATTTTGCCATAAGTTGCCTCTTAAAACTCAATATATATGAAAATAATTATATCGAATTGCTTGTGTTTTGACTATGTACTGCACCGATTATGTTCTCTTTGGATTGACTGTAACCATTTTTGCTGACAATTGTTGATGATTTGTCGGCAGTTTGATGATGTGTTTCCGTTTCTTCGGGGACTTTCTGATGATTTTTTTTGGAGACTGATGAAATTGACTTTTGTTGAAAAAAGAACTGCTATACGTTATCGTAATGCGGTGAAACCTTTTTCTTTGTTGCTTTCCGTGCTTTTGGGCCTGATTCTTCTGCTTTGTCCGGCTTTTGCCGCGTCCCCTTCAGGAAGTGCAGCCCGATACCGCACGATTATGGATTTCTTTGAAAACGGCTCTGACGAACTTGTTCTGCAGGCGGCAGAGGAGTTTTACGCTTCTTTTTCAGATTCAAAATATTTTTCTGATGTAAAACTGATTGAGGCAAAAGCCAACAACCGGTTGGGACGTTTCAGACAGGCTGCTCTCTGCTTTGAAACGGTAAAAACTTTTGAAGCTCAGTATTATTGTGCTTTGGCTTGGAAACAGTACGGCGACCTGCATAAATCTGCCGCAGCCTTCAGCAGTGCTTTTGCTTTGTCCGGAACTGATTCTGACCGGATTGTGTACCGCAAAGCACTTGTTTCCTGTGCTGATGTACTGGTAAGACTTGGCGACAATGTTCAGGCTGCAAAACTTCTTGAATACGCTTTTGCCAATTTTTACATGGCGGAAGATCTTGAACCGGCCGGGACAATGCTTTTTGCTTTGTACAAAGAATCTGCCGAACCGGACAAATATATTTCTCTTTATGAACAGCTTTCCAGAATGGTTTTCCTTTTTGACCCGGCAAAGAAACAGGAAATAATGTTCGACTGTGCAGTTTATTACCGCGCCTCCGGGGATTATGACAAAGCATGGGCTCTTTGTGCCGCTTTGGCTTGTGACCCCGATGCCGGCGACGGCGTACCTTTGAAAGCTGTTGAAGAAGCTCTTTCAATGGCAGAAGAAACAGCCGCAGTAAGCCGCAGCATTGTTCTTGAAACTGCGGACAGACTGCTGGAATCTTATCCTGCTTACAGAGCAAATGCTTGGGTTGTTACCGGAATTGAACTGTGGCATCGGGGCAGAACTGAAGAAGCCGAAAAATGCTTTGCCCGCGCTGAAAAAGATTATTCTCGGCTTGATGCGGCAGACAGAACAGAACTTCAGGTTTATACCGCTGTTTACAGAAGCGAAACCGCTTTTTGGGCCGGTGATTACGAACTTTGCAGAACACTTCTGGAATCTGTTCTCTCAATGGATAATCCTGACAAACAGGTTACAAAATACGGCCGTGAAAACCTTTACGGGCTGACAAATCTGCTTGCGGCCCGTGTTTCTGCTCATCAGGGCGATTTTGAGAACTGCGGAAAATATGCAGAAATTGCGGTTCAGAAGGGATTTGTTCACGGAAACTTCTGGTTTGCTTTTGCGCTTGCTCATGAAAAAGAATCTGATACTTCCCGCCAATGGAAAACAGTCCGCACCATAATGGAAAAAATTCCGGAAGATCAGCGCACTTCTGCTGAAAATCTGCTTTTTGCCGAAGCACTTTTCTGCTCCGGAGACAAAACTCCCGAAACTGTGGAACGGGTTCTGAAACTGCTTCAGGGACAGGATGAATCTGTGTCCGCAAACAGGGCAATTGTGCTGCTCAGTTCCGGAAACTATGATGCTGCCGAAAAACTTGCTTTGTCATCAGACTTTGCCGAGTCGGATTACATTGCAGGCCTTGCGGCTGTTGCTCTGAACCATTGGGACATTGCCATGGAACGTCTTGCAGCCGGTTCCGATACAAGAAGTGCCTACGCTGCTTATTATCTTGCATACGCATATTATCGCAGCGGCAAAGCTGACGAAGCTTACGACCTGTTCTTTTCTTTCTGCAATGACACAAAAAGTTATTCAAGAAGCATTCATGACAGTCTTGCACCTGAATGCTGGCTTATGGCTGCAAAAACAGCATGGCAGGCCGGAAAAACAAAAGAAGCCCTTGAAGCTGCGGAAAAAAGCATTGACCTTGCGAAAAATGACGCAAAAAAAACGGAAGCCGTCAAACTTAAAGCTGATGTTCTTGTTTCCGTCGGGGATTTTGAAAGTGCAAAAATCCTGCTTGAACCTTATGCAAAATCAATCAGAAAAGATTATCTGCAGCTGTATTTCCTGCTTGCGGAAGTTTATGCCCACAGGAACATGAGTGCAGAAGCTGAAGAACTGCTTCAGAAGATTGAAGACAACATAAAGGATGTTTCCGCAGATTATGCAGAAGAATCAAGATTCCGCCTGGGACAGCTTTATTATGAAGCAGAAAATTATCAGTCTGCTGAGACAGCATTCAGAAATCAGCTGAAAAATTATCCTGAGGGAAGTTTTTCCGAAAGTGCGCTTTATTACACAGCTCTCTCCTGCGAAAAAGCAGGCCGCCCGGAAGACGCAATTCTTTCTTATATGAAGATTGCCCAGAAAGAGGGAACTTATCAGTTTGCGGCTCTTAACCGCCTTGCTCATCTGTACAACGAAAAAGGTGATTACAATGCTGCGATCCAAAAAATTGACGAAGCTCTTGCAAAGTTCCAGCGTCAGGCAAAATCAGCAGGACTTGATGCTCTGAAAAGAGAAATTGCCGGAAACGCGGTTGATGAAGAAAATGAAATAAAAACTCTTGAAGATGAATGGAAGTCCGCTTCATGGGAAGCAGGATTCAGACTTGCTCAGAAATACATGTCCAGATCCGACAAATATTCTGAGGCTGAAAAAATACTTCTTTCGATTATTTCCGATTTTCCCGGAACTGACGGAAATGCGATTGCTTCGGCATACGAACAGTTGGGCCTGCTTTACGGTTATCAGCTTGAGTACAGCAAAGCCGGTGTCGCATATCTGAGTGCTGCGGAAAAAAGTGTCGGAAACAAAGAAATTCAGATTGAATACCTTTATAAATCAATGGAGTCCTTTTTTGAGGACAGAAACATAGATGATGCCGAGATAGTCTGCGATGCACTTCAGCGTATTGCACCCGACAGTGAACAGGCCCGGAAAGCGCTTCAGCTTTTGAAATAGGACAGGTTCTCGCGCGTTGCGCTCTCAAACTGATTATTCTCGCCATCCGTGGCTCGCCGCCAACGCGGTGTTTTTTAGGAGGATTGAATGAAAAAACTTTTTGCTGCTTTTGCGGCTTTTCTGCTTTGTTATTCCGCTTTTTGTCAGGACAACAGCATTGTTCTGCCTGAATATGTAACCACAGTTTCTTCCGAAACCACAGAAGTCAAACCGGACGCAATTCCGGATTTTTCACTTGTAATTGATTTCAATTCTTACCAGCTGCCGGTAATAAGAGACATAAATGTGGAGCCTTCAGAGTTTGAATCAGTCAGGTCTGAGCATGCCGGTTATTCAGACAATTCTCAGGGAAGAATTACCCTTGAAGGAACAATCAGCACAGGATATCCCGCTTTCTTCGGGGGAAAATTCAAAGTTTTCCGCAGTTCCGACAATGAGAATGATGAAGTTCCGCTGCCATTTTCGCTGTATTTCAATCACGATTCAATCAACGGCTATGGAACACATCATATGTCACAGGGATTTTTCTCCACTGACACACAGATTTCAGGAGACATCACTTTCAATCCGGTTGCCGACCTTAAGATTACCGCTGATGCAGAATACCACAATTTTTCAAACGGACTTCAGGGAAAAAGTCCCTGGTACTACAATCTGACGACTCAGGAATCCCGTGGCGGAACTGAAGTTGAATGGAAAGCAGGTGACAAGCTTACACTGGATTTTTCTGCCGCAGTTCTGTACAACAGTCAGTTTGCCGGATCTTCCGGCAATCTTTCGGGAATTTCGGATTCTGACAAAATCACAATGGTAAAAGGATTATGGTTTTCTCCTGAACTGAAGGGAATTTATTCTTTCGGCAAAGGATGGTCTGCTGAAGGACAGATGAGTTATTCTGTGGGAACAGACAAAAACCGTTTTGGAGCAGGTATTTCCGTTGCAAAAAACTGGACAGCGGGAGAAAGCAAAAAAATCATTGACACGGCTGTTTCTTTGGGCGGATTGTGGCTTCCCGGGAAGGACAAAGCTTTTGTTCTTCCCTTTGCGGTTGAAGTTTCTTCCGGTGCAGATCTGCCTGTGAAATTCAGTTTGCGCAGCGGACTTGCCTCTGACTCCGCGGATCTGATTGCATTGCAGCAGTCATCAGCTTATGCAGTTACCGGAACAAAATCAGCAGAAGACACACGCTGGTTTGCTTCCTTTGATTTGGGCCATGAATTCAATGTTCAACTGGCCGGTGCCGAAAAAGGTCCTTCTGCAGAAGCGGGCATCCTTTTTGAAAAATCCGCTTTCGGAGGCAAAAAAATCCGTGCTGACTTTGGAACAATGCCTGCAAACGGAATTTACAGGATGGAAGAAGTTCAGGTCACGGCTCTGGCATCACAAGTGTCTGTCAGCATTCCTGTTTCTCTTGTCACATTCGGTCTTGACTGGAACGCGGACTGGCTTGATGCCTCAAGTGAAAAGCCGAAACAGACGATAACTTTTGCAGCAAAAGCAGAAGATCCTGCAGGAAATTGGGATGCAGAACTTGCAGTTTCAGAATATTTGGCCGGTGCAGCAGAAGATTTTGTTCCGAAAGTCGATCTTTCAGGCTTTTACCGCATCAACCGTAATGTGACTTTGCAGACAAAGATTGAAGATGCTGTAAAACTTTTCATGGCTCAGGACCGGATTTTTGCAGGACAGTACATATTGCGGGGCGGTTATGCTTCGGTTTCTGCAAAACTGAATTTTTAGAATATCAGTATGGAAGTATGAAAAAAGCACTCTTTGAACGGTGCGGAACTTTGTTGACTTTTTAAGGAGTTTTATATGTTGGATGTGATTAAAAGCGGCGGATTGCTTGAAATTCCGATTATTCTTTGCGGTGTCATTGCAACTTTCATCATTATTGAGCGGTTTATTTATTATGCTCAGCTGAAAAAAAAGGATGCGGAACTGTATGACAAGATCATTCCGTTGATCAAAAAGCAGGAATACAAGACAGCTCTCAAAATCTGCAAAAGTACCGATACACCCTCAGGCCAGGTCTGTGCAAAAGCGCTTTCTTACCGCGAATTTGATGCGGCAGACATAAAGGATGCTGTGGCTACGGAAATCAACCGTCAGGTACCTCAGCTGGAAAAATTCCTTACAACATTGGGAACAATTGCAAACATTTCTACGCTTTTGGGACTTTTGGGAACTGTTACCGGAAACATCGGGGCTTTCGGTGTTCTCGGAGCCGGCGGTTCCATGGGAAATCCGGCTGTTCTTGCAGGTTCAATTGCAGAAGCTCTGGTTACTACGGCAAGCGGACTTGTTGTTTCAATTCCTGCGGTGATTTTTCACAATGTTTTTGTTTCAAAAGCCAACAAAATCACTTTGGAAATAGACAGCTCAGTTTCAGACATTGTACTCCGTCTTACTTCCGACCGGGATCGCGAGGACTGACATGAAATACGTGCGGAATCAGCGCCGAAGCGGAGCAACTGTAGACCTTATCCCGATGATTGACGTGGTTTTTCAGTTGATTCTGTTTTTTCTGGTGTCTACAACTTTTTCGGTTCTCCCGGGAATTTCTCTGAACCTGCCCACTTCTCAAACTGCTCAGTCAGAAGCAGCGGGCAGCATTACAATTACAATGAAAGACGACGGTTCTCTGTTTTACAATTCAGAAACTGTTGATCTTGCTCTGCTGGATGCGCGTCTTGCCGACTTTGATGCAGTGGAATATGAAAAACGTCTTGAATATCCTGTAACTTTGCAGGCCGATTCTCTTGTGACGAACGGAGCCATTGTCGGGATTTTTGATGTTCTGCGCAAAAACGGATTTTCTGCAGTGAATTTGCGCACCAACATAAACGAATAATCAGGTGATTTATGTCATTTGTCAGATTGGATTCAGGTGATTCAAACAAAAAATCCTCATTTTTCAAGCAGATCCGTGCTTCTGAGTGGATCAGTCTTGCGGTTACTGTTCTGATCTGGCTTGTGGCAAGCGTGAGCATTGTGCTTTTCGGGGAATTTCCTGAAAAAAAAGAGCCGGCTTATGTTTCTGTTCAAATCAGGCTGGACGTTCCTGATGTGCAGACTTCCCCTGACTCTTCTGATGAAATGATGACAGAATCTGCGGTTTCTGAAGAAACGGTTACCGATAATGCCGAAAAACCGGCCATTGCTTCAGAAAAGCCGTCTGCTGCGGAAAAACCGGCACCAGCTGCTGAAGCTGCGGCTCCCAAACCGGAATCACCGGCTCAAAAACCGGCAGAATCTGCTCAAAAACCGGCGGATTCTGCAAAGGAAACTGCTGCCTCAAAACCGGCCAATGTGACTACAACTGAAACTCATGAAGTTTCTGCGCCGTCAGCTTCTGCAAACACTTCTCCTGTGGTGACAGCCGTTGAACCGGCCGCAGAAAGCAAACCTTCCCCGCAGAACGTGGCTGAAGTTTCAGGCTTTGTGACAACTGAAACGGCTGTGGCAGAAACTGTCTCCGAAACTTCTGCTGTTGTGACACAGCCTGTTGTGCCCGCCGCAGCAGAAAACGTTTCTGCCGAAGCAAGTACAGTTTCCGAGCCTGTTGCAGAAACAGAACCTGTTCCGGCCGCAGAACAGATTGTTTCCGTTCCGGAGCAGCCTGTTCCAGAAACTATGCCCGCTGTTGAAAAACCGGCTGAAACCCTGATAAAAGATGCGGTCAAAGATGTGGCGGCAAAAGACGAAGCCGTGTCAAAAGACGATGTTGCTGCAAAAGACGATGTTGCTGCAGAAACTGACAAAACTGTCTCGAAGGAAGAACCTGTGCAGACTCAGGAAACTGTTCAGACACTGCCGGCCGAGCCTGAAAAAGTGGACAAACCTGAAGAAAGTGTGTCTGCCCCGAAAGAAGTGCCTGCAGTTGTAGAGCCGGAAAAACCTGCTGCCAATGCAGAACCTTCCGTGACAAGTCAGACGCCTGTTGTGACAGAAGAACCGAAAAAGCAGGAACAGCTTTCTGATGATGAAATTTTTGCAATGATGATGAACGAAAGTTTTGGAAACACAGCCACTTCCGGCTCTGGCAACGGGCAGAAAACGCCGAATCAGCAGTCCCAAGGTTCCTCTCTTGGTGGAAATGCGGGTAATTCTTCAACCGGCCCTGCAACAGCAAATGCTTCCGCAGAAAGCAAACCTGAGCAGACAAAGCCGAACAATACAAGTTCGGACGTTAAAGGCCGTTTGGACAATATTGAAGAGCAGATGAACAAAACTGAAGACAAATCCGGCAATTCAGACATGGACAAGACAAAAGGAAATGATGATTTTGGCTGGAAAAATGGAAATAACCGCGGTCTGATAAAACCTGCTTCTCCAAAAATAGAAATTCCCCAGGAACTTCACGGCGGTGTTGAAGCAACTGTAACAATTACAATCAATTTTACGGTGAATGATTCCGGAAATGTGGTTCCTTCATCCGTAAAACTCAGCAGTGAAGTCGGTCTTTCTCAGAATGTAGTGTCTTTCATCAGGAACGAAATAAGCAGATGGATTTTCGATCCTTCCAAAGACGGAAGTTCTGCAGAAGGCTCACTTAAATTCACGATTGTCAAATAAATCAGTCTGTCTCCGTTCATCCGGCAATGGACACAGGCTGATTTTTTCGGGTATCATTGAAGAATGATACAAGATACTGCACCAAACTCCGTACAGTCAGGCCGGGTAATCAAGGCCGTTGCTTTTGATATTGACGGAACTTTGTATCCTGATATCAGGCTTTACGTCAGAATGGCGGGCTACTTTCTCAAAAACATCAGGTTTTTCATCCAGTACAACAAAGTCCGCAAAATCCTTCACAGAACCGCTCCATTGGGAGATTTCTACGAATATCAGTCCAGACTTTTGGGCGAATTTCTTCACGTTTCTCCGCCTACAGCCCGCCGAATGATCCGGGAAAAAGTCTATGTGGGCCTTTGTCCTTTCTTTGAAAAAATCCGTCCTTATGCCCACGTTTACGAAACATTTTCTCTTTTCAAGCAAAAAGGTTACAAACTGGGGATTCTTTCTGATTTTCCACCGTGGCAGAAAGGCAGCATCTGGGGCGTTGCCGATTTTTGTGACGTGATTCTGGGCTCAGAGGAGTGCGGGGCATTAAAACCATCTGTCTACACTTTCGGAACTCTTGCACAAAAACTGGGACTTCCCAATGAAAACATTCTTTACGTGGGAAACAGCATCCGTTCAGACATCAACGGCGGAAAAAACGCAGGCATGCTTACTGCGTACATAATGCCGCTGTGGCGCAGGATTCTGAAAAAGCCCCTTCCGCAGGCTGACATTTCCTTTTCAAGCTATCGTCAATTACAGAAATTTGTGTTAAACTACAACGTGGATTCGTCTGATTCAGAGTTGAATTAATGAACTTTCAGATTGTATTCAATAGTATACAATTTCGGGTTTTGTGAAAAAATTTGAATGAGAAAAACAACGGAATTTCGGCTGCAGTGCAGTTATTTTCCGTTGAATTATATCTGTTTGCATTGCAAAAATTTCGGGTGGGAAAATGATATACAATGTAATAACACTGGCACTGTGCATTGCTGTGGTTCTTGTTACACGCCAGATGGACAAAAAAGAAAGATCCCTTGAACTGGTCAAACGCTATCTTGATAAAGTTCGGGCTGATTTTGAATCATACTTTCAGGAAAACGGAAAAAAACTTCAGGAAAAACTGGCTGATCTGGAAACTGCGCAGACTGATGCTGTGGCAGCTGTAAAACGTCTTGATCAGATTCGTGCGGAAACTGACGAAAAAACCAAAGACTTTGCTGCACATTCTGCAGAAATCACGAAAATCGAAGAAAAAATCAACAATTTCGGTTCTACGATGAAAGATCTTGTTGAAATGGCTCAGAATGCGGAAACAAATCTGCAGCGTCTTCACGAAGAATCAAAATTTCTTGACAAAACCGCTAAAAAAATCGATACGCAGAAAAAACAGCTTGATGCAATCGAAACAAAAATTCCCGGAATCATTACGGAGATTGAAACAAGCAATTCACAGAAAATTCAGTCAGAAGCAGCAGAACTCCGCGATTTTATTCAGTCTCAGTCTGTAGCTTTGCAGGAAGGCACTCAGGAAGCATTGCGCCAGAATGCGGAAATGCTTTCCGAAATGGAACATTTGTACAAAAAGGCAATTGAGTCTGCCGCAAGCCGTGTGGATGAGATTGAAGACCATGCCTTTGCGGAGTTCCAGAAAGCGCTTACGGACAGAGTTCAGCAGTGCAATGCGGATCTGATGTCAATCATCGAAAAATATCAGAATTCGGGCAACGAAAAAATTCAGAAGATGGAATCTGATGTGGAAGGCCGGCTTTCTGAATGTCTTGGAACTGTGGAATCTTCTCTCAACAAATGTGTCGGTAAGGCCGACAGTCTTCTGGACAAAGCCGCCGCTGATGCAGAAGAAATCGTTCAGTCCACAAGACATCAGGCTGATCAGGTTCTTGCCGCAGTTCAGGAAGAAATTGAAAGCGCTGTCAACGATACCCGCGCACAGACGGAATCAGTTCTGGACAACTGCTCTCGTAACATTGCTGAAATGGCTGAAAAAGCAAAAGATCAGGCCCATTCTTCACTTGAAGATTGTCTTCAGTCTGTGGCAAAAGCAATTTCTGCAACTGAAGCTGATTCAAAAGAAGCATTGGATCAGTCTGTTTCTGAAACCCGTTCCAAACTTGAAGAAATCCGTGCCGGTGCAGAAAAATCGGCAGAAGACACAAGACTTGCTGCGGAAAGCGCGGCAGAAAATGCCCGTTCTGCAGCAGAAAAAGTTCTTGCCGAAACTGAAGAATATGCAAAAGCCCGCGCATCAGAAACTGCCCGCCGTGCAGATGAAGTTTTTGTAAAAGCAGAAGCCCAGTCAGTGGAAATTGCAGAAAAGATAGAAAAAGCGCTTGATGAAGTGCAGAACAAGACCGGAGAAATCGAGCAGCGCATTGCAGATGTGGAAAATCTTGCAAAGAGCAAGCTTGACAGCATGCTGACTGAATCCCAGGTGCGTGCAGATGCAGCAAGAGACGAAGCCCGCGAGTATGTTGAAAAAACAGTTGCAGAAATCAAAGAGAAATCAGATGAAACATTGGGCAGCATGAACCGGACTGCGGACGAAAAATATGTGGAATGCAGACAGCAGATAGAAAGCATGCTTACGGAAGAACTTGCAAAGACCGAGAAAATGCTTGCACAGAGTGTGGACGGTGTAGAAACGGCCGTAAGCGGAATAAAGGATTATGTGGACGGAGCGGTGGAGAAACTGCAGAACCGTGCGGAAAATCTTGTGAGCGACTGTACCGGCAGCATGGATGAAGTAATCCGGAATGCAAAGGAAGCGGCAGACAGAATGCTTTCAGTCTGTACAAAAGATGTGGAAGACATTGCCGCACAGATGAAGGACAAAGCAGCCGCCGTTCTTTCTGACAGCGAAGAATATGCAAAAGCCCGTGCCGCAGAAGCCACACATCGTGCAGATGAAGTTTTTGTAAAAGCAGAAGCCCAGTCAGTAGAAATTGCAGAAAAGATAGAAAAAGCGCTTGATGAAGTGCAGAACAAGACCGGAGAAATCGAGCAGCGCATTGCAGATGTGGAAAATCTTGCAAAGAGCAAGCTTGACAGCATGCTGACTGAATCCCAGGTGCGTGCAGATGCAGCAAGAGACGAAGCCCGCGAGTATGTTGAAAAAACAGTTGCAGAAATCAAAGAGAAATCAGATGAAACATTGGGCAGCATGAACCGGACTGCGGACGAAAAATATGTGGAATGCAGACAGCAGATAGAAAGCATGCTTACGGAAGAACTTGCAAAGACCGAGAAAATGCTTGCACAGAGTGTGGACGGTGTAGAAACGGCCGTAAGCGGAATAAAGGATTATGTGGACGGAGCGGTGGAGAAACTGCAGAACCGTGCGGAAAATCTTGTGAGCGACTGTACCGGCAGCATGGATGAAGTAATCCGGAATGCAAAGGAAGCGGCAGACAGAATGCTTTCAGTCTGTACAAAAGATGTGGAAGACATTGCCGCACAGATGAAGGACAAAGCAGCCGCCGTTCTTTCTGACAGCGAAGAATATGCAAAAGCCCGTGCCGCAGAAATTGTGAAGAATGCGGAGACAGTGCTTGCAGATTCTGAATCCATGGCGGAAGAAAACCGGACAAAGGCCGAAAATGCAGTCAGGGCAAGTCTTTCGGACATGAACACGCGGCTTGAAGAAGCACGGAAATTTGTTGACAATGCGGCAGAAACAACCGTTTCGGAGGCTCGTGCAAAACTTGAAGAAATCCGGGCAAATGCAGAGAAAACAGCGGAAGAAACACGGACAGCAGCAGAAAATTCGGCTTCAAGTGCCCGTTCCGCGTCAGAAAAGCAGTTTGCGGATTTGCGCAAAGAAACAGAAGATGCTTTTGCAGAAAGCAAAAATTCAATCAGCGAAACCCTTTCTCAGTTCTGTCAGAAAACACAGTCAGAGATTCAGGAATCGGTACAGAATGTTTCCCGCAGTTCTCAGAATCTGCTTGATGAAAACAATGCAAAACTTGAAACACTTCTCAACAGGAACAGTCAGCTTTGTGACAATCTGAACCAGAAGAAGGAACAGATAGAAGCCCTTTTTGTGCAGCTTCAGGATTCCGTTGCCGAGCGCAGAAACCAGACAGAGACCGAACTTGCAGAACTCAGACAGAATGTGGAACAAACTGTCAGAAATGTTCTTGCAGAAGTAAACGGAAAAGGTGATTCTCTTGCTTTGGATGCAGAAAAACTCCTTTCTGAATACACACAGCGGATTGAATCAACTTTTGAGCAGGCTTCAAAAGCTTTGGAAGAAAAATCCGGTGAAAAACTGCACGAAACACAGTCCGCCTTTGCAGAACTCAGTTCCAAAATTGCGGAGCACGCGGACACCACACGAAAAATGCTTGATGAAGCCATTGAGAATTCCCGCAGCCTTTACCAGCAGAAACAGACTGATTTCTTTGAGTCCATTGACCGTCAGCTTGAGTCATACAAAGCCGATGCAAATTACCGCATGAACCGCCTTGACACTGCGGAAGGCGACATCAAACTGATGGAACAGAACTTGCGCACTGCAATGGAAGAAACAGAAAACCGTGTGGATGCCGAGTTCAAAAAATATTCAGAAGAACAGAAACAGAGCCAGAATGATTTTGAAAAATCACTGGATGCACATTCCAAGGTTTTGGACGAAAAAATGCAGAACCTTGAAGGCGAACTCAACAGCCTCAAGGAAAAGGCTTATGCAAATGTTTCTGACAAGCTGAAAGGTTTTGAAGATGATTTTGTGGCCGATCTTTCAAAACGGGGAGACGCTTTGGACGAAAGCCTTTCCAAGTGGCAGACTGCTTTCAATCAGCGGCTTGATGCCATGGGAAATCAGTATGAAGATTCCCGCCGGGAAGTGGAAGTTCACTACAGCGACGAACTGAAAGACAGACTCGCCCAGCTTCAGGAAAAATTCAAGGAACAGTCAGCAAGACTTGAGGAACTTATTGCAACTTCCGAGAAGACAGTGCAGGACCGCATTCAGGCAACTGATCTGAATGTACGCACTTTTGTGGAACAGCAGCGCACTGAAATGGATGCCGCCAAAAACGATGCTACTTCCTATCTGCAGAAGGAACTTGCTTCTTACAAGGAAACTTCAGAAGGATTGCTGCAGCGTTTTGAACGGGAAATAAATTCCCAGCTGGAAGCACTTGCTCAGAATGTAAACGGGGCACAGGACAAGACCAACTCTTCTCTGGAATCTGTTCTGGCGGATTTCAGTACTTGGCGCGACCGTATGAACAGCCAGTTTGACGAAGCAAAGGCCACTTTCCAGGACAAACTGAATTCTCTGGATGCCAACGCTGCGGATCTGATCAGTCAGGTTCAGCAGGAATTCAAAACCGATGTGGGCGAGTTCAACCGCAAAAATGAAGAGACAACCGCTGCAATGTCAGAAAAGATGAACAGTCTCCGTCAGGAAATGCAGACTGCAATCAGCGGTTACGAAGAGCGGACTTCAAGAATTGTTAATGAACTGCAGCACGCTTATGACACAATGGTTGCAGACACACAAAGCCGCATTTCAGAAGGCAACACGGATGCGGAACAGAAACTGCGTACTCTCAAGACAATGGTGCAGGAAAACCGCGAGCTGGTTGATGCAAACCGTGAAAAAGCCATGGGAAAAATTCAGTCTGAATCCAATGCCCTCAACCTGACTTTGGATGACATTTCAAAAAGGCTCAAAGAATTTGTTGCTCAGGCAAAAATCATTGAAAAGACCGAAGACCTTAAGACGAAAATGGAAGACCAGATTTCTACCCTTAAGGCTGATATGTCCAAGTTTGACAACTTCAAGGCCATTGCAGCAGAAGTGGAACAGCAGCTGGGCAAAATCCGCAAAATGGAAGAAGACATATCTGCAAAAGTTCAGAAATTCTCCGCTGAGAAAAAACGCATTGACGTAATGGAAAATGATTTTGACACGCTGATGAAGCTTTCCGGCTCAATGGACCAGAAAATTACTGAACTTCAGAACAGTCATGATGATCTTCAGCTGATTCAGACAGATATCCGCAAGTTCAAGGATGCAATTTCTGAAATCGGCGGCAAATACGAACGCCTTGAAAAGAAGGCACCTGTTTTTGATCAGACTTTGCAGGGAATTGATCAGAGTTTTGAAAACCTTGCTGCCCTTGAGAAACGGCTTTTGGCCTGCAATCAGGAAGCAGAACAGTTCCCGCAGAAACTCAGCGGAATTCAGACAAATGTGAATTTGCTTCTGGGTTCAAACAAGCAGATTTCTGAAGCGGTGAACAAACTGAATTCTCTTGATGTAATTCTCAGCGAAACAGAAACCCGCATGGATACAATCAAAAAGAACAAGGACATGCTGGAACAGACAGAACGTCGTCTGCAGGATATTTCCCAGGAAGCACAGAAGCAGGTAAAGCTGCTGCATGACATCATCAAATCCGGTGACCGCAAGCTTGAAAGCCGTAAAGGTGCCCCTGACATTGCAACCCGTGACAATGTTCTGCAACTGGCACACATGAAAGTAGCCCCTGCAGACATTGCATCAATGCTGAATATTTCTGTAAGTGAAGTAGAACTTATTCTGGAATATCACGGAAAAGAAGACATGTAGCCCAGGCGGCTACGGCTTCTCCCCGTCCGATTTCCCCGAGTTTTTCGCCGGTCTTTGCTTTTACAAAAACACTGTCCGGCGGACAACCTAATACGAGGGCTATGCTTTGGCGCACCTGTGTTCTGTAAGGAAGAAACTTGGGTTTTTCAATTGAAACCACGCAGTCAATGTTGCCGATCCGCCAGCCGTTGGCCTGAATCTTTGTCCATGCGGTGCGGAGCAGTTGTCTTGAATCTGCGTCTTTAAAAGTTGGATCGCTTGGCGGAAAAAGTTCGCCGATGTCCCCCAATCCGGCGGCTCCCAAAAGACAGTCTGTAATTGCATGCAAAAGCGCATCTCCGTCGGAATGGCCGGCTTCGCCTTTGTCAAAGGGAATTTCTACGCCGCCGAGCATAAGTTTTCTGCCCGGCACAAGCGGGTGGAGATCGTAACCCAAACCAGTACGAATCATCATGAAAAGCCTCCGGATTTATCAGCAGGAAAGGTCGTCTGCAAAAGTTATTTTTCGGTTGGCACTGCTGCCTTTGCAAAGATGCACTGGTTCGTAATAGGCGGCCCAAACTGTAGTGTCGTCAGTGCAGTCTGTGCGGTTGTCTGCACATGCATTTTTGTGGGCCTGATAAAGCTTTGAAAAATCGAAGCCTTGCGGTGTCTGCAAACACATGATCTGACTGCGGTCCAAGTAGCGGGCAATAGTACCCTCCGATGTAAAAAGTGCAAGTGTGTCAACGGCGGGCACAGCAGGAACAGCGCTTCCGAAATGTGCTGCCGTATCGCAGACATCTTGAATTACGGCTTCAGAAACCCATGGTCTTGCGCCGTCATGAATCAGTACAAGTTGTGGAACATTGTCAGTCTGTTCCGCCACCGCCTGTAATCCGTTGAAGACAGACTTCTGCCGTGAATCGCCGCCGCGGGTAAAAACAAGGGAAACACCAGTCTGATTCAGAAGACGTGAAACTTTCGGGGATGCAAAAACTGCAGTCCGGGCTTCTTCTTCCATTCCTTCAGAACAGGTTATAACAATTGTTGAAAGATTATTGTGATTTGTGGTGCGGGAAAAAAAAGAAAGGAACTGATAACAGACCTGTGATAAAACTGTGCCGTCTCCAAGTGGCAGGAATTCCTTCTTTGTGCCGGAACCCATTCTTGTTGAAGAACCGGCAGCAGTAATTATCAGAGCGGTCTGCACCGTAAATTAATCCTCGTCGCCTTCGTCTTCGTCGTCACCGTCGTCAATGTCTTTGTCGTCAGCAGCGTCGTCCATGAACTCATCGGCGTCTTCGTCAAAATCATCATCGTCCGTGATGCTGCTGGCTTTTTCATTGCGGATGATTCCCAGCGGCTCAAGACGTGCATGAATCATTGCTTCAATTTCTTTTGGAGTCAGATCAAGTGCAAGAGCAATTTCGTCTTCAAGAAGTTTTGTTGCAGAATCGTAAAGTTTGCGTTCAAGAATAGGAAGTTCCTTGATTTTGGAACGGTGGTACAAACAACGTACGATTGTTGCAATGTCAGAGACAGTTCCTTTTTTAAGCAGGTCAAGGTTTGCCTGATAGCGCTGTTTCCAGTCTGAAGTAACCGGCTCAAACTCCTGTCCCATCATGTCCAAAGCTGCCTGTGCTTCTTCTTTTGAAACAATGGCACGAACACCCAGTTCTTTGCAGCGTTCAACAGGAATCATAACAGTCATGTCGGAAACATCAAGGTAAATTACATAATACAAAAGTGTCTGTTCTTTGAAGACACGCTCTTTGATTTCGACAATTTTGCCAACACCCTGGCTGGGATAAACAATCTTCTGATTAACTTTGAATTCGGGTTCTTCTTTAGTCATATAGCGTAATTATACCATAAAATCAAAAGTCGGTCAAAACTGAAGTAAAACAGCAGTTAAATCCATCCCTGTGCAGACGTGTCAGGTTTGAAGAAAAACAGGTATTTGAAAGGATGAAAATCAAGAGAATTTGGGTACCATCCGCCAATCTGATTCAGATCAATGCAGTCAAAAACGATTGAGTAATCCAAAGGAAGAATTTCGCCTGAGTCCAGCAGAATCTGCTCTGCCTGAGAAAGCATTTCATAGCGTTTTTCGCGGCTTGTAACGGAAGCGGATTCTTCCAGCAGTCTGTCATAATCATCGTTCTGCCAAAGGCTGTTTGTAAGCGTCGTTCCGCCCCGGAAAAGTTCCAGAAAACTGATGGGATCTGCAAAATCACCGATCCAGTTGTACAGGTACAAATCACCTTCCGTTGCGATTCCTTCGCTGTAATAAGTTGCGGGAGCAACGGGTACAATGTTCAGTGTGACACCGATTTTTTTCCATGCCTTTTTGATCATTGCGGCAATTTTTAAAGTGCTTGAGTAATTAGGAACAACAAAGGTTACTGTAATGTCTTCCCCGCTCACACCTGCATCTTTAAGAAGCCAGCGCGCTTCTTCCAGATCCGTGTCTCCAACGCCCAGAATGTCCGGGTAGCCTGAAAGTGGACGCATGAGAGTATTTGCGGGAATGTTGTAAAGGGCATGGATTTCATCCCATGGGAATGCGTAGAGCAGCGCATTGCGGACATCCGGGTTCTGAAGCAGAGGCTGCCGGTTGCGGAAGTAAAGGAAAGAAGTGCCGAAAATCCCCGAAATGGAAAAGCTGTCCTGATCATACAGTTTGGAAGTCTCTACAATGTAGCCGTCGGCCCAGTCAATTTCTCCTGCGTTGAACATCTGAGTATTGAGAATATCGTCTTCAGAAAAAATGACTTTTACTTCAGGAAGATAAACCCGGTTTTTGTCCCAATAAGTTTCGCTGCGTTCAAGGACAACAGATTCTTCATCTGCGGATTTAAGATTGAAAGGCCCTGAATAAACGCCTTCTTCTTTGTAAACCGCAAAAGCGGGCATGCAGAGTACAGTCGGCAGATATTCCATAGGCTGAGAAAGTCTTATTACAAGAGTATCGTTTTCTGTTGTTATTGCAACTTCATCTGCTGTTGCGGCACCGGTTCTGTATTCTTTGACACCGCGGACAGAATCAAGAAAAGAAGCAAAATCAGATCTTTGTTCCGGACTGACGCTTCTTAAAAGGGACTGACGTACTGCTTCCGCCGTAATTGGCGTGCCGTCACTGAAAAGTGCGTCTTTCCGGATGGTAAATGTCCATTTGCGGCGGTTTCTGGAAACTTTGTAGGATTCTGCCAAAGCAGGCATGGGTTCCAGTGAAAAAGGATTGTAGTTAAAAAGCCCTTCAAACAAGGCAGAAAGCACATGATTGTCAGAAGAATAGGTGCTGGCGTGAGGATCCAATGATGTAACCGGATCACTTTGTGCCACAACAAAAGTGTGCTGAAGTTCCGGAACAACGGAATAGAATCCTGAACCGGTTTCCTGTGCAAAAAGTCCTGAAAGGAGAAAAATCAGGAGAACAGCAGCATGAATCTTTTTTCCATGAGTAAACAGATCAGACATTCTTTATACCCAGCCGCTGCATCTGCTGTGCTTCGTCAACGTAAGAAGTGTATTCCGCCTTGCGCTGATTGGTTTTTACAATGGCATTCTTGAGAGCGGTAAGTTCCATTTTCAAGCCTTTGACTTTCTGACGGTTTTCCGGTTTTGGTGCAGATTTGAAGAAATCATCAAGTGCATTGAGCAGAACCAGTGTTTTGTTGCATTCCGTAATCTGTTTTGCAAGGTATTCCTGAATTTCAGATTCTTCCTGCGCCTCAAGTTTCTGGTAGCCGCCCGCTTTTTTTACGGAAAAGGACTGGTAAAGACGGCTTTTCTTTGTCATGTCTTCTATGAATTTCTGATAAGTGATTGTTTCCTGCCGGTGCGACTGTGTAAGAGGTTCTGTAATTGTAACCTTGTATTCAACAGGTTTTTCTTCAATGTTGAAAGCTTTACGGAAAGCACGGAGAAGTTTGTTCCAGAAAGACTGGTGCTCGCTTTCAAGAAGTTCGTGATTGTCTTCCACTTTTGAAATGATCGTATCCAAAAGCGGCGAAATGGCTGACAAAGAACGGACGGCTTCCATCAGGAGTTCTTTTGTATTGATGGAAACAGTCTTTTTTTCTTTTGAAATGTTCTGAATTTCAAATTTGGCCATCAGCGCTTTGTGAAGCACTTCGCTTGAGGGGCCGAAATCTTCTTTTACCAGTTCTTCTGCAAGTTCCGGATAGAAAGTGCGGCGGTCAAAAGCCTGAGAAAATCCGCGTTTGACCTGCTGAAAAGCATCGCTCATGTCAGCAGATGCACTTTCCATTGAAAAAGAAGCCATAGGATAAACTTTTTTGCGGATATCCATTTTGAACACTTCTTTCTGAAAGTCAGTAACATCCTTCAGCAAAGAATTGATTGTGGAAGTCCGTTTTGCGCATTGGGAAACAGTTTCGTTTGCAACGCCTGCTGACAAAGGATCATTGCTTGCCTTGAAGTCAGAAACAATTTCTGCAAGAGCGCGTGTATTGCTTCGCGGTGAGGAGGGTGTAAGTGCGGTCCATGAGATGAAATTGTTGAGTGCCAGGAATTTTTTGATCCGGTCAACAGTAAGGCTTGCAAGAGAAAACTTGAACATGTTGCAGACAAAGTCAAGCATGCTTTCGTATTCAGAAAGCCGTGCACCCAGAACGGAAGCCCGCTCGGAGTCCAGAAAGTGTGCGTCGGAAGGAACCGAAATGTCAGAGATTTTTGTTTCAAGTTTATATGGATCAGGCTGAATATAGCCTTTTTTTTGCAGAAGAGAAACCAGGTTTTGGACAACAGACAGAAAAGAACGGTATTCATCAAGAATTTTTGCCATAATCTCGGTTTCGTACCACTGGGCTTTGTTGTCAAAAGCGGAAATTAACTGCTGAAGAAAAGGATCGTCTTTAGTCATACCTGATATTATCGGTAATAATCTCAAAAACCACAAGTATTACGTAAAATATAGCAATTTTATGGGAAATTTTGTGATAAAATGATTGAAAAGTAATAAAACAATGATTAAGGAAGGTGTCAGCATATGCCATGTACTACAATTCTGGTCGGAAAAAATGCCAGTTATGACGGTTCTACAATGATTGCCCGCAATGATGACGGACGCTTTGATGTAAAAAAACTGATTGTCGTAAAACCTGAAGATCAGCCTCGGGTTTATAAAAATGTGTTGGGTCATGTGGAGATTCCTCTTCCGGAAAATCCTCTCAGATACACAGCAACGCCGAATGTTGATACAAAGGACGGAATCTGGGCGGCAAACGGAATAAATTCGGCAAACGTTGCAATGACAGCCACTGAAACAATTACAAGCAATGCGCTGGTTCTTGGTGCTGATCCTTATGGCGTTTATACCGGCGATGATGCAGACAATAAAACCGGCCGCAGCAACAAGGGGCTTGGCATCGGAGAAGAGGATTTTGTTGCGATTACTCTGCCTTATGTAAAAACTGCAAGAGAAGGCGTAGAGCGTTTGGGAAGCCTGCTTGAGAAATACGGAACCTATGAGCCCAACGGAATAGCTTTTTCTGACAAAGATGAAATCTGGTGGATGGAAACAATCGGCGGACACAACTGGATTGCAAAACGTGTGCCTGATGACAGATACGTCATAATGCCGAACCAGTTCGGAACCGATAATTTCGATTTTAATGACGCGGAAGGCGACCAGAAAAACCACATGTGTTCGACAGGTTTGCGGGAACTGATGACAAAACATCACATGCATCTGGAAAAGTATTCTCTTGCCGAGATGAACCCAAGACTGGCATTCGGAAGCCGCAGAGACGCTGATCATGTTTACAACACGCCCCGAGCCTGGTTCATGGCACGATACTTCAATCCGCGCACGTACAAGTGGGACGGATACAATGCCGACTACACGCCCGAAAGCAATGACATTCCCTGGTCGCTGGTTCCGGAACACAAGATTACAGTGGAAGAAATCAAATACATTCTGTCTTCGTATTATCAGGGGACACCTTACAACATTTTCGGAAAAGGGGATTCGCCCAAAAAGGGAATGTACAGGCCGATTGCCGTATGCAATACCGGCGTCATGGCAGTTCTGCAGATCCGTCCCTACATGCCCGAAGAAATTGCTGCACTGGAATGGGTCTGTTTCGGGGCAAATGCATTCAATACACTGGTTCCGGTCTATACGAACACTGATTCAATACCGGCTTTCTTAAGCGGAACGGAACTTGATGTTTCCACTGACAATCTTTACTGGACAAGCCGTCTGATAGCTACGATTGCGGATGCTCATTACGGACCGTGCATTCAGCTTATAGAACGCTATCAGGAAGGAACCGCTGCAAAGGGACATCACCTGGTAAATGTGTATGACGAAAAAATGGAATCCAGCGGGGATTATTCGCTTACAGCCGAAGCAAACGAAAAAATTGCCGAGATGGCAAGGGAAGAGTCCCTTGCAGCGCTGAAAAACGTTCTTGAAGGAGCCAGCGAACACATGACTACAAGATTCCACCGGGCTGACAACTGAAATACTGACAACTGAGCTGCGGCTTTTAACTGAAAGAGCCCTGGGGACTGATCAGTTCAGTATGATGTTTCCGGCCTGTTCCAGATTCTGCACTTCAGCATAAATGACGTTGTTTTCCCGGACAACTTCCGGCTGTGGTGCAGTGCGGGTTCGGTTCAGATAAATCACGTTCCAGCCCAGTTTTCTTGCAGGTTCAATGTCGTGGACGGGACTGTCGCCGATGTACCAGAGCTGACATTGGGAAAGATTGCCGGAAAGTTCTCTGGCTTTGTCAAAGATTCCCGGCTCCGGTTTTGAAATGCCCACTTCCGCAGAAATCAGTATCGGGTCAAAAACCTGATCCAGTTTTGTCTTTGCAAGCTTTTTGTGCTGGTTTGCAGAATCGCCGTTGGTAATCAGGCCCAGAGGAATTCCTGCATCCTTAAGGCGGTTCAACAGCGGCATGGAATCTGCAAAAAGATCATAAGCTTCTTCGTAGGCATCCCAGTAAAGATTGAAACGCTCCCTTACTTGGTCAGCGTCAAGAATGCTGTTGTTCAATTCAAAAGATTTGGCAACACGGGCCTGACGCTGCTGGTCAAAAGTCAGTTTACCTTCGGAATACTGGTCAAAGAAAATCTGTGCCCATTTTTTCCATGTGGCACGGAATTCCTGAAAATCCATGAAAATCTGGGATCTGTAAGTGTCAAAAACTTTTTTTATGCCGGTATCTTCGGCAATTTCAAAATCCATAAGCGTCCGGTCAAGGTCAAAAAAAACGTACATGAAGTGATTCTAACTCAAACAGGCTTATGTGCAAAAGGGGCTGAACAGGGTGCAGAACTGAATGCGCGGCATGGAGTGAATGCGCGGCCGGGGCAAAAAAATGGAAAAAAAAGGCTGTCCTAAAAGCATTGAATGATTCCTAATGCTTGGGACAGCCTGTCAAACCGGCTTATCAGATTCTTATGAATCAGATTGCGTTGTTGAAGTTGTTCTTTTCGATGTCGTTGAAGTATTTGAGTGTTCCTACACGCAGTTCGTCAGTTGCGGCATCGTCACAGATGATTACTGCTTTTGGATGCATCTGAAGACTGCTGATTGTCCACATCTGGCTGATTCCTTCTTCAACAGCGTGTTTAACAGCCATTGCTTTGTTGTGTCCTGTTGCAAGAATCAGTACTTCTTCGCTGGAATTGATTGTGCCTACACCGACTGTAAGTGCTGTTGTGGGCACTTTGGAAATGTCGCCGTCAAAAAAGCGTGAGTTCACGATGATTGTGTCGGAAGTCAGTGTCTTGACGCGGGTTTTTGAAGAAAGTGAAGAACCGGGTTCGTTGAAAGCAATGTGTCCGTCAACACCGACTCCGCCCAAAAAGAGTTTGATTCCGCCTGCTTTTGCAATTGCAGCTTCGTAATCTGCACATTCTTTTGCAAGGTCTTTTGCCATTCCGTTGAGGATGTGCACGTTTTCTTTTTTGATGTCAATGTGAGAGAAGAAATTGTCCCACATGAAGCGGTGGTAGCTCTGAGGATGGTTTTCGTCCAGACCGACGTATTCATCCATGTTGAATGTGATTACGTTCTGGAAGGAAACTTTTCCGGCTTTGTTCAGCTCAATAAGAGCCTTGTAGGTTCCCAGCGGTGTGCTGCCTGTGGGAAGTCCCAGAACAAAGGGCTTTTCTGCTGTAGGTGCAAATTCGATGATGCGGCGTGCAATATGATTTGCGGCCCATTTTGAACATTCGTCGTAACTAGGTCTGACAATGACTCTCATTTTCTTTTCCTTTATATGGTTCTGTAGTTTTTCCGCCCATGCGGAACCTTATGTTACAGGATATTCTTTTTGATGGCTCCGTCAACAAGGCACATAAGCACGTTGAACTGGCGGTCAAAAACTGTAATGTCTGCAGTGTATCCGGGAATAATCATTCCCTGTTTGTGGAATCCCATGATTGCCGCAGGATTTGCTGTTGCACATTTTACTGCGTCTCCCAATGAGAAACCGTAACTTGCAAGATTCTGTACGCCTTTGATCATTGTAAGGGCAGAACCGGCAATAACATCGTCGCTGGCCCGGTGGAAACAGCCGTCTTTGAACACAACTTCTTCGCCGTTTGCAAGCATTGTGCCGGAAGTCTGTTCAGTGGGCGTAAGTGCGTCGGTAACAAGAACGATTTTGTCCAGAGCTTTGTCGCGCATAAGGAGCTTTATCAGATCAGGATGAACGTGAATTCCGTCTGCAACGATTTCGCAGGACATTTCGGGATGAATCAGAATTGCGCCTACTGCACCCGGGTTACGGTGATGCAGCTGACTCATTGCATTGAAAAGATGTGTTGAATGCAGAATTCCCGCCTGCATGCCTTCTACCATGTTGCGGTATTCCGCATTGGTGTGTCCGGCCTGGAGAACAATGCCTTTTTTGAGACAGTTGAGCGCAAGATAACGCATTCCCTTAAGTTCCGGAGCAACGGTCATGTTTACAATGTGTCCTTCAGAGGCTTTCCACAGCCGGTCCATCAGTTCAAGATCAACAGGACGGACTGTTTCAGGACGCTGAACGCCCAGTTTGTCAGGAGAAATGAACGGTCCTTCCAGATGAACACCCATGATTTTTGCGCCTTTTGCATGTTTCATTGCACTGGCGGCAGCCTTAAGGCCTTTTTTCATGTTTTCTTCGCTTGAAGGATAAAAAGTGGGGTTGAATGCGGTAACGCCATACTGTGCAAGGTTTTCGGACATTGCAAGAATTGCGTCTTCTGAATATTCGTCTACACCGCGGCCTTTGAAACCGTGAATGTGTGTGTCAATAAATCCGGGAGAAACATAAGCGCCTCCCACGTCAATAATGCGGACATCGGCGTCAAAGTGTTTTTCTGCAAAACGCTTTTCGCTGAAGACATCTTCTATACGGCCGTTTTCAATCAGAACGGCACAGTTTTCCATTACGGAAAACCCGGTAAGCAGGGTACCGTTATGCAGACATAAGGATGAACTCATGGCTCTATGATAGCACAGTTATGCAAGGGGTAAAAGTGGGATTTTTATGGCAAAGTATCTTTTTTTCAGCTTGATAAGAGACTTTGTGTGAAAAAAAGTAAAGTTCGCTTGACATTTTTATTCCGGCAGATTATATTGATTCATGTAAAGCGAACTTGACATTTTGCAGGACGTCAGCAGGATTCGGGTTTGCAGAACGCTCTTTCTTGCGCGCGGAAGATGCGAAAAAAAAGGATTTGTTGTGAACAATACATTGGAACTGCTTCGAAAAGAAAAGGGTCTGAATCAGCAGGCGCTGGCAGATATTCTTGAAGTATCGCGGCAGACTGTAATATCGCTTGAAAAAGGGAAATACAATCCGTCTATCGTCCTTGCCTTCAAGATTGCACGTTTTTTTGGCAAGAACATAGAAGAAATCTTTCTGTATGACCCGGAAACTGATGGAGAATGAATTATGTGTGGAAAATCAAAAAAGAAAATTTCAATGGTGTGGCTGATTGCATTCAGCATGGTTATGGCAGGGCTTTTGATGCATACTTTTGTCCCGGATACTCCCGAGGGCGAGATAAATGTTCTGCAGAGACTGGCCGGATTTTTGTCCGGTGCAGGATGCGGTCTTCTTGCCGTTGCGTCTGTTTTTGCGCTGATCAATATGCGCAAGTCTCCGGAAGAGCGGCACAGAGAGGAAATTGCGGCAAAGGATGAACGAAGCAAGGGAATTAATGCAAAAGCGGGATCTGTAGCATATTTTGCTTCATGTCTGGTTTTTCTGGCTGAATCCCTTACCGGTCTGCTTACGGATACCAAGATTCTGAATCTTTTCGGAATCTGCGGACTTTATGCGGTGGTAATCACTTTCTTTGTTTCGAAGAAGATTTTGGAGAACAGAAACTAAGTTTGCTCCGAACAAAAAAAAGCAGTTCTGCATGTGTTTGCAAAACTGCTTTTTTTTTCGCATTTGCTGCCACAAGATAGTTTTGCGTCCTGCAAAACTATCTTTTCAAGTTTGCTGCGCAAATCAATTGCTCCGCAAACTTGGCTTTGATGTCGGCGTCCTGCCGACACACTGGTTATAAATTAAACCAATCCCTGAGCCATCATTGCTTCGGCTACTTTTACGAAACCTGCAATGTTTGCACCAGCCTGGTAGTTAACGTATTCACCTTCGATAAGGCCGAAACGTTTTGCTGTGTTGAGACAGTTGTCATGGATGTTGCACATGATTCCGTCCAGTTTAGCATCAACTTCAGCTGCTGACCAAGAAAGGCGCTCTGAGTTCTGAGACATTTCGAGACCAGATGTTGCAACACCACCGGCGTTAGAAGCTTTACCGGGAGCGTACATGATTTTTGCAGCCTGGAATTTAGCAACAGCAGCGTTGTCAGAAG
>JAKSTU010000130.1 GCA_024402435.1 Treponemataceae bacterium | reverse complement strand
AATGTCTTACAGCAAAGGATACTTTGTCCGCTGGACCATCGTGAACAAAACTGAAAATGAAATAATTGGCAGTGCGGAACTTTTTCATAGGGATGCCGGGGATCTTTTTACAAACTGCGGACTGCTTCGTCTTGACCTCAGAAGCGATTTCGAAAAAGCACAGACCATCGAAAGCATCGTTTCCGTGCTGCTGAAAGATTCCTATGAATTCTTTGGCTGCGACAAAATCGCGATCAAGGCAGTTCCGTCTGCAGAAGAAAGAAGAAAGGCTCTCGTAAAAACCGGTTTCAACCCGACGGATGAAAAACTCATCGGACACGACGGAACAGAATACGGCGACTATTTCGTGCGGAATAATTTTTCAAAAATCGATCTGGAAAAATTCTACAGAAAGGGAGTCTTCAACCATTTCGCAAAAGACTGCAAATGTTCCCTTTCAATCACAAACAGCATCGACGTCACAGACCTCAGAAATTTTTCAAGGAACACAGGAACAAAATTCTATCTGAACTTTCTGTACATCCTCACAAAAGTCCTCAACAGCCGTCCGGACTACCGCATGATGTGGAAATGGGATACAAATGAACTTGTTGCCTTTGACAAAATCCATCCGACACAGTATGTTTTCCATGAAGACACGGAAACCTTTACCATCGCATATACGGATTATTATGAAGACTACAGGACTTTCTACGACAACGCTCTTGAAGACCTGAACCGGGCAAAGGAAAGCCGTGACTATGGACTTGATGCAGCCAATCATCCCAACTGGTTTGATGCTTCAAGCATTCCGTGGATCAGCTACGACTCATTGAACATTGAACTTCCGGACGGATATCTCTACCTCATGCCGATCGTAAACTGGGGTAAGTTCCGGGAGGAAAACGGAAAGACCATGATGAGCGTTTCCGTTCGTTTCAATCACGCAGCAGCCGATGGATACCTTGTGTCAAAAGTATTTCTTTTGATCGAAGAGGAAATAAAAAAACTCGGAATTGCAAATTGATGATTGAGA
>JAKSTU010000013.1 GCA_024402435.1 Treponemataceae bacterium | reverse complement strand
AATCTTTTTTTATTGAAGCGGGAGATCCCTGCAGCAGAAGAATTCTGTCTGCAAGGCAAAAAGCTTCCATCGGATCGTGGGTGGTAAAAAGAATTGTTTTTTGTTCGGTAGCCCAAAGATTTTCCAGTGTCTGAAAAAGCCGGATTTTTGCTGAAGGATCCAAAGATTTGAATGCTTCGTCCAACAGCAGAATATCTGAAGGAAAAGCGAAAGCTCTTGCCAAAGACACCCGCTGCATTTGTCCTCCGGAAAGTTTCCCGGCTTTTTGGTTTTTCAAGCTCTCAAGACCGGTTAAAGCCAGAATCCTGTCTGTTCGTGCAGCAGCTTGATTTTTGGACATACAATTTTCCAAAGGCAAACACACATTTTGCCTGACTGTGCAGAAATCCAGTAGTCTTGGTTCCTGAAAAACATAAGAAACCCTTTTTTTCTGATGTGCAATCAGATTCAGAAGTGTTGTTTTTCCTGTTCCAGAAGGCGCGAGAAGTGCTGTGATTTTCCGGCTTTCCAAAGAAAAATCAAAGTTTTTGAAAATAACTTTTGGGCCGTAGGCAAAATCAAGTTGTCTGATTTCAAATGCAAAATCGTTCATAAATGGTCCTGAAAAGTGATTCCAATATAAAACATATCAAGATGATGCAGAATGTAATTGCAAAAACATCCGTTGTTTCAAGATGAGTTTTCGCTGTATACAGTGCAAAACCTGCAGATTTTTTCGGCAGACTGATTACTTCGGCTGCAACGGTAACTTTCCAGCTTTGGCCGAAAGCACTGAGCGCACCGGAAAAAAGGTTTTGTGACACTGAAGGCAGATATAGCCACCGGATTTTCTGCTTTCGGGAAAATCCGAAAATTGAACACATTTCCGTCAGTTTCGGATCCGTGTTCCTGATTCCTGAATAAACGGCGGATGTCATGACGGGAAGTGTCATCAGCACAGAAACGAATACTGGTACTGCTGAAGAAGAAAACCAGAAAAGTGCCAGAAGAATGAAGGATACGACAGGTGTTGTCCGAACAAGAGTAAAAGGCAAACTCAGCAGGCGGTCCAAAAGGGGAATGCATGCTGTTGAAAACCCCAGAACAATAGACAGAAAAAATGAAATGAAAAAAGCAGAAAGAGTCCGGAGTGTTGTGAAGCCGATTTGAACCAAAAAGGCTTTGTTTCCTGACAACTCAAAAAGTCGTTGAAAAACTTGATGTGGATAGGGCAGAATCAGCGAAGAATCTAAGCAACGGGCGGCAATTGTCCAAAAAAGCATCAGCACAGAAAAAGGAATGAGAAAACTTTGGAAAAAAATGAGAAGCTTTGTCTTCTTAGTGTCTGGGGTCAAAATAAAATCCTCTGTCCGGCAGTTTTTTTCCGACTGCTTCCGGGGCAAAAGAAAGGAAGACCGAGAGAAGCTGCTCAACTTCCGGAAGTGCAGACAAAGCGTCCTTGTATACAAAGTTTGAATATGGAACTGATTGTTCTACGATTGAAGATTTCAGTCCCAAACTGTATTTTTCTGTAAGGAGTCCTGTTTCAGCAGGATTTTTGTTGACCCATGAGACTGCATTTTTGTATGCATTCAAAAAGTCTTCTGCCAGTTCGGGATTTTCTTTGGCCCAGTCTGTGCGAAAAACAACAACTGTCATGGGAAAATTATCTCTGTTCGAGCCGGTTCTGTTCCAACAATCCTGCAGCGTAAAAACCCGTCGTGCACTTTTGCAGTTTAGGCAGGCAACGGTTGCAAATGGTTCCGGAACAAGGATTGTCTTTGTTTTTCCTGATGCCAAAGCTGCTGCCAGTTCTGCCGTTGGAATGGAAAAATCAGCTTCCGACTTGATGTGAAAAAAGTCACACAAATAACGGAAAATGTATTCGGGCGTGGCTCCGGATCCTGCAGCACTTACAGGTTTTCCGTCCAAATCTTCAAAGGTTCTGATGTTCTGGTCGGTGGTGATGACAGAAAGCATTCCTTCTCCCACAACTGCTCCGATTATCACTTTTCCCGTTGTGTTGTAAAGTTTTGCCGCAAGGTTTGGAGGAAGAATTCCCACGTCTGTTTCGTTTTTTATCAGTCTGGCGGCAAGAACATCAGCTGCACTTACTACATCAAATTCTGCTTTGTCATAGCTTTCAAAAAGAGGAGCCATGCTTACGCTGCTTGGCCCGTACAAAGCGGAAACACGGATTTTTTTTGCAGAAGCTCCAAAACACAAATTCAATGAGAAAAGCAGAAGAATCAGAATAAAGAATCGGGATTTCATATTTTTTGCTGTTCCTGCATTTCCGGGTAGCTGATTATTTTCGCCATTGCTTCAACAGCTTCCGTCTGACTGGAAACAGGAAGTATTTCCGTTATTCGGAGACGGACTTCTTTGCCGCCTAAAAACTCTTTGTCATAGTCATCAGAGTTTTCAATCTGAACATGCACGAAATTTTCAGTTACAGCCCGCATCGTAGTCATACGTTTTTTTTCAACAATTGCCGAGCATTCAATTCCGACCAAAGATTCAAGCCATTGCTTTTTCTGCGCCAATGCAAGATCCGTAAGTTTTGCGGCACGCTGACGCGAAACACTTTCGCTGACTTTGGGTTTCATCTTGTATGCTTCTGTTCCAGGGCGAGGCGAAAATGGAAAAACATGCACCCATGAAAAATTGCATTCCCTTACAATCCGGACGGTTTCATCAAAATCTGCGTCTGTTTCGCCGGGAAAACCGGTTATAATGTCACATGCCAGAAAACAGTTGGGTTTGACTGTGCGCAAACGTTCTGCAGCAAGGAGAACCTGATCAGAAAGATATTTTCGGCCCATCGCTTTAAGAATTGAATCACTTCCTGACTGGACAGAAAGATGAAAATGCGGTTGAACCCGTTTGTCAGCCAAAATTCTGCAAAGAGATTCGTCAACCCGTTCCGGATAAAGGCTGGAAATCCTGAATTTGATTGAGCGGGTATTTTGAATCAGGTATTCAAGAAGTTGGGCAATATCCATGTATTTGCCGCTTTCTTCAACAAAACCTTTGTATTGTGTCAGATTTACTCCCGTTATTACGACTTCCTGCTGACCAGTTTTTTCAAGAGCAGAAATTCTTTCAAGAACTTTTTGGGGATCCAACGATACCGGTTTTCCTCTTGCAATATGAATCCTGCAGAATGCACAGGAATTTGCGCAACCGTCCTGAATTTTTATTGATGCACGGGAATGCTGCATGAAAGTATCTGTAGAAAGTGTAAAGGTCGCATTTGATATCTGATGAGTAAGGAAAAACTTCTCCAGGTCGGAAACTGAAAAATCCGGATTTGCGGAAACAAAATCCGGAACTTGTGCCAGGGTGTCTTTTTTGGTGCCTGAAAGAACAGCAATCCTTGGAGGACAAATTGCCTTTATTTCTGCGCTTTCTACCTGTGCGTAGCAGCCTGTAACAATAACCGCTGCATTCGGGTACTTTTCCAGAAGAAGCCGTATGATGCGCCGGGCTTTCTGCTCAGCTTTTGTCGTTACGGTACATGTGTTTATGATGCAAAGACGGGTTTCTTCATGAATCGGGGTGCCCGCGCTGGCAGGTTTTGCATTTACAGAAAAACCTGCGCGGAAAAAACTGTTGGCTGCGGATTCAGATTCAATCTGATTCAGTTTGCAGCCAAGTGTTTCAAAATGAACGGAATAAGTTTCAGACATTACAGATAATTGGCCAGCTTTTCCAAAGCCTGTTTTGCTTCTCTATTGTTTGGAGAAATTGAAAGACACTGTTCGTAAGCAGAATATGCACCTGTATAATCTTTTGCCATCTGTTTTGCGTATCCCTGTCTGATCCACCATGCTGATTCACCGGGCACAATTCTCAATGCCATGGAATAGCAGATGTCCGCATGATTATATTTCGTTTTTCTGATGTAGATTTCACCCATATATGAATAGACACGTGCCAATGTTGTGGTCATGTCTTTGATTGATGCTGCATAACTCTGAAAATATGAAAGTGCATCATCATTCTGATTTGTAAAATATTTTGCTTCGCCCATGGCTTCAATAAGTCGGGGATCTGATGATGCAATGTTCAGACCGGCTTTTGCATAATATTCTGCGGATGAATACTGGCCGTCACTCAGAAGGCTCCAGCAGAGAACTACATAAGAATCAACATTGTTGGGCTGAACCTGAATTTCTCCGCGGCAGACTTCAATTGCCTGTTTGTAATTGCCCTGGCGATAAAGAACCAGAGCATCCGGTTTGGTTGACTGAGCGAATGCTGAAACAAATAAAAAAGAAATTGAAACAATTGAGAGAAGTGTCTTTTTCATGATTTTTCCTGTTATTTTGTCATTACGCAACGGCCGGTAAAAGAACTGCCAGGTTCCAGAACAACTTGAGGGGCAGTAATATCACCTGTAATGGATCCTTCTGCCGTAACAAAAACCAGTTTGGAAGCAGTGATGTCGCCTTCAACAGTTCCTCTTACAAGGACGCGCCGTGCAACAATGTCTGCTTTGACTTCTGCTTTGGAATCAACAACAAGATCGCTTGTGGCTTCTATTTCTCCGGAAACCGTCCCTTTGATCATGAAGGGTTTTGTAAAACTTATTTTCCCTGAAAAAGCAATATCATCTGCAAGGACGGTGTCAAAATCGTCTTCGTCAAGTTCGAAAAAATCGGTGTCTTTTACATCAAACATAGAAAAAAGTTTATCGGTTATTGCTCTTTAAGTAAAGGGTTTTTCAACTCTATGCTCTGTTAGTCTTGCGGTTTTTGTTCCATAAAGTTATATTGAATGCATATTTTTCCAATTTAGAGGATTTGCTATGGATTTTGTATCAGAACTTAAGGCTAAAGCTGCAAAAGCCGGAAAAACAATCGTTCTTTGCGAAGGCGAAGACAAACGTGTTGTAGAAGCAGCGTCAATCATTGTAAAAGAAGGAATCGCAAAGATTATTCTTATCGGAAATGAGGAAGAATGCAAAAAGGTTGCCCCCGATGCGGACCTTACCGGCATTCAGATTGTTGATCCTGCAACTTCAGAAAATGCTGATAAATATGCAGAAATCCTTTACAAGGCAAGAGAAGGCAAAATCAACAAGAAAACAAATCAGCCTGAATATGCAACAGTTGAGGATGCCAAAAACTATATTCTCAAAGACCGCACAATGTTCGGTGCTCTTATTCTCAAAGCAGGTGATGCAGACGGATTTGTAAGCGGTGCATGTCACTCAACTGCAAATACTCTCCGCCCCGGACTTCAGGTAATCAAAACAGCTCCCGGAATCAAAACAGTTTCTTCCTGCTTCATTCTGGTTGCTCCTGAATGCGGTAATCCTTATATCAAAGAAGGCGTAACACTGTTTGCCGACTGTGCAATCAATATTGAGCCTTCTGCAGAAGAATTGGCAGACATTGCAGTTGCAACTGCTGATACAGCAAAGAAAATCGGTGGAATTGAACCCCGTGTTGCAATGCTTTCCTTCTCTACAAAGGGATCCGGAAACGACGACAAATTCTTTAAATCAGTTCCCAAAATGCAGGAAGCAACAAAGCTTGCTCAGGAAAAAGCACCTGATCTTGCTCTGGACGGAGAATTCCAGTTTGATGCCGCAATCGCTCCTGAAGTTGGAGAACTTAAAGCTCCCGGAAGCAAAGTTGCCGGCCATGCAAATGTTTTCGTATTCCCCAACATCAATGCAGGAAACATCGGTTACAAAATTGCACAGCGCCTTGGCGGATGGATGGCTATCGGTCCTGTTTGTCAGGGATTTGCAAAACCGCTTAATGATTTAAGCCGCGGCTGCAATGTTGATGACATTGTTGCAACAGTTGCAGTAACAGCTCTTCAGGCTTAAAAAGATTTTCTGCTGATGGTTCTGCTGTCAGCAGAAAAAAAAAGCCCGGTTTCAGCCTTTTGAAAGGTGATTTTCGCTTTGCTCAGGTCTTGAAATCGGGCTTTTTGTTTTTATTCCGATGCCGGGCTTTTCTCCGGCACCGGAGCTTTGTCATCAGATGATTGTTCCGTCAGGAATGATTGCATTCTTGCGGATTACAATGATTCCGTCAGCGGCATAGTACATGCCGTGGTCACCGTCTGCCGGCGGTTTGGGACTGTAACCGATGGAACAGTTGTTTCCGATGCGCGCGTTCTTGTCGATGATGGCTTTTCTGATGCGTGTGTTTTCACCGATACCGATGTTGGGAATGCCTTTCTTAAGGTTGTTGGCCTTTTCTTCTTCAGTTTCGTAATAGTCAGCACCCATCGAAATGACACCTACAAGCTGTGTGTTCTTTTCGATTATGCTGCGGATACCGATTACAGAGTCTGTAATTGTTGCTTCTGTAATGACACAGCCTTCACAGGCAGTTGCCCGGTTCATTGTTGCCATGTTCAGCTTTGAAGAGGGCAGGTTGCGGATATGTGTGTAAATGGGATGTGTTTCGTCATAAAAGTTGAAGTGCGGCTTGATTGTTGTAAGGTCAAGCGTTGCTTCGTAGAAACTGCGGATTGTTCCGATGTCTTCCCAATAACCGTCATAAATGTATGACTGCACTTTGTATTTTGAAAGTGTTTCAGGAATGATTTCTTTTCCGAAGTCAGTGTGGTCGTTGTTGAGTGCTTCTTCAAGAACATCTGCGTCAAAAATGTAAATACCCATTGAAGCAAGGTAATCTTTTCCTGCAGTTGCACCGGGTGTGCGGCTTTCATCAGGAATAATCCAGTCAGAAATGTCTTTGTCAGCAGCGGGTTTTTCCATGAATGCGGTAATTGTGTTCTTTGAATCCACTTTCATGATGCCGAATCCGGTTGCATCCTGGCGTGTAACAGCGGTTGTTGCAATTGAAATCTGGGCTCCGCTTTTGATGTGTGAATCAAGGAATGCTGCCAAATCCATCTGATAAAGCTGGTCCCCGGAAAGGATTATGTAGTGAGTCGGCTGCTGTGTCTTGAAATGCACGAAGTTCTTGCGAACGGCGTCTGCTGTTCCTTCATACCATCCGCTGTGTTCCAGAGTCTGCTCTGCTGCAAGAATCTCTACAAAACCTTTGGAAAAACGGTCGAAAGAATATGCATTTGCAATGTGCATGTGCAGTGAAGCAGAATTGAACTGTGTCAGAAGATAAATCTGTTTGAATCCTGAGTTGATGCAGTTTGAAATCGGAATATCAACAATGCGGTGCTTTCCTCCGAAGGGAACAGCCGGTTTTGATCTTTCTTTTGTTAAGGGATAGAGACGAGTTCCTTTTCCGCCTCCAAGAATGATAGACAGTACTTTGGGCATTTTTCATTGCTCTCCTTGTAAAAAAGCCTGCGCAAACAGAAATCAGTGCAGGTCTATGTTTGCCACAGTATAAATCAAGTTTGAGGATATTTCAAATTATTTTTTTGTAAAAGACTTTATTGCCTGGTCCAGATGACTTGTGTTGTTCCCGGATAGGCGCTCTTGCCGCTGTTTGCAAGATGCAGAGTGGTTTTTGTTCCTGTAAGGGTGTTCTGGTCAATCATGGAAAAATTCCAGGTGATCGGTTTTGCAGAAGCTGCGGCCGATTGGGCAACGTTCTGCGGAAGATCGGGAAAGTATGACGGATTTGCACTGCTTGTCTGTGTAACCAGAAGCTGGTTGCCGATGATGGAAAGTTCAATGGTCATTGATGCACCGTTTCTGAAGACGACAAACCCGCGTCCGCTTTTAAGAAGAACGATTTTGTCAAGAACAGATTCCCCGCTCCATGTTCCGGCAATGTTGTCCATGGACAAAGTAACCAGAACCGGTGCGGAAGTTTCGGCCGCGGAAGAACTGCTTCCCGTTTTTAAGGATGAAAGAAGTGTGTCTATCGCATTTTTCGAATCCATGAGGATTTTGTAATAGTCTTCGTATTCAGCCTGAAACTCTGCCCTTGTATTGTTCTTCATGTCATGAATGTTCAGCGTAACAAGCCAGAATGTGTTTTTGTCGCGGATGTCGATTGCAAAAAGGAGAACATCTTTTCCTGCGTAGTCCGACAGGAAAGAATCTTTCCAGGGTGTGTCCCGTCTGTCTTCCAGTTTGTATGCATCAAGTGCTTCAAACTGCTTGAAAAAAAGTTTTTCAGTCAGTGATATTGTGGAAGTGTCTGACGAATCCGTAGTGATCCCGAAAAAGACTGTTTCCCGCTTTGCAGCCCACAGACTGGCAGCTGACAGAAAAAACAGACACAGCAGAAGTGAAAAGAATCGTTTTGATAAAAAAAAGTCGTTGCTCATTTTAGCCGTCAAGCCGCTTTCTGAATTCCCGCTGCAAATTCCGTTTTTCATCCCGTTCCTTGATATCAGCACGTTTGTCGTACTGTTTTTTTCCTTTACAGAGCCCCAGGGTGACTTTTACACGCCCGTTTTTGAGATAAAAATCCAGAGGAATCAGAGTGTATCCCTTTTCTGTTGTTTTACGGAGAAGCCGTTTGATTTCCGCTTTGTGAAGAAGCAGTTTTTTCGGCCTGTCCGGATTATGGTTGAATATGGAAGAAAACGCATACTCTGATATATGAAACCCTTTTACCCAAACTTCGTTACAGATTATTTCGGCAAAGGCGTCCGGAAAAGAAATGGTACCTGCTTTGACAGATTTTACTTCTGTTCCTTCGAGAACGATTCCGCACTCAACGGATTCTTCCACAGAGTAGTTGAAAAAAGCTTTTTTGTTTTTTGCTATGAGTTTTGTTCCTTCTGGCATAATGAAAATAATACTTCCATTTTGCATGAACGTCTACTGCAACGGCTGTTTTATGGTACTGTTCATAGAACTGGCTTTTGTGATATGCTCTGAAAAACTGTCCCCGTCCAGTCAGGTATTGGGTGGGTCGGTGGCTCGTTACTGCAGCCAGCAGAATGTGCCGCGTGGAGAGTGGGAGGCTGCGTTGCTCCGGACCTGCCGCGAAAGAATAAAGAGCCTCTCAACCAGAGGGGCCGTAAGAACACAAGGAAGTTCAAATATGGACAATCACGAAATTACAATGGAAAAAATCGTAAGTCTTTGTAAACGCAGAGGCTTTGTATTCCAGTCATCAGAGATTTACGGCGGACAGGCAGGTGCCTGGGACTACGGACCGTTGGGAATCGAACTTAAAAAGAACATTCAGAATGCCTGGTGGAAAGAAATGACCCAGCTGCATGACAATATTGTAGGACTTGATGCTGCAATCCTTATGCACCCCAGAACATGGGAAGCATCCGGTCACGTTGCAAACTTCTCAGATCCTTTGGTTGACTGCAAAGAGTGCAAAATGCGCTTCAGAGCAGACAATATGGATCAGGATGCATTGGCTGCCCGCAAATGTCCCAACTGCGGCGGTGAACTTACAGAACCCCGTGCATTCAACCTGATGTTCAAGACCCACATCGGACCTGCTGAAGACACAGCTTCCGTAGTTTATCTGCGCCCTGAAACAGCTCAGGGTATTTATGTAAACTACAAGAACATCATCCAGTCAAACCGTATGAAGATTCCTTTCGGTATTGCACAGGTCGGTAAAGCATTCCGCAATGAAATCGTAACCAAAAACTTCATTTTCCGCACATGCGAATTTGAGCAGATGGAAATGCAGTTCTTCGTAAAACCCGGTGATGATGACAAATTCTTCGAATATTGGAGAGGTCAGCGCTGGGCATTCTATGAAAAATACGGTGTCCGCATGAACAAAATGCGCTGGTATCACCATGAAAAACTGGCTCACTATGCAAAAGACGCATACGACATTGAGTACGAGTTCCCCATGGGATTCAGTGAGCTGGAAGGTGTTCATAACCGCACCAACTTTGACCTGACACAGCATACGAACTATTCAGGCAAAGACATGTCCTACATTGATCAGGACAACGGCAATGACAAATACATTCCTTACATCATCGAAACATCTGCCGGACTTACACGCAACCTTCTCATGTTCCTCTGTGACGCATATGAAGAGCAGAATCTTGCAAAAGAAGGCGAACCTGAAGACTACAGAACAGTTCTTCACTTCCACCCGAAAATCGCACCTGTAACTGTTGCAGTTCTTCCTCTTATGAAAAAAGACGGACTTGCTGAACTCGCAAAAGAAATTCAGGCAGAGCTCAAAGAAGAATTCGTAACAGATTATGACCAGTCCGGAGCAATCGGTAAACGTTACCGCCGCCAGGACGAAGTTGGTACTCCTTTCTGTATCACAGTTGACTACGATACAAAAGAGGACAAAACTGTTACTCTGCGTTTCCGTGATTCAATGGAACAGGTCCGCATTCCTGTAAGTGAAGTTGCAGCACGTATTCGCGAAGAAATCAAGAATTACAAACGCGTCTGATGATTGAACGGCCTTTATCCGGCAACTGTTTGCGGTTTGTCGGGTAGGGGCTTTTTTTTGTGGGGATTTATGGAATTTGTCGCACTGGGAAAAACAAACTGCATGGTAAGCCGCCCGAGTTTTTGGGTAAAAGATCTGCAGAACGAAACAGACATGGACAACGCCATTGCCCTGCTTAGAAACGCCTACGAAAGAGGAATCAATTTTTTCCTGTCATCCCCGGCTTACGGTCTTTGTGAAAAGCAGTTGGGCTATGCATTTTACGGAATGCGACGGGATGTTTTCATTGCTTCTGTTTCCTTCGCAAAAACATCGGCAGAACTTCATCTGCAGCTTGCAGAAAGCCTTGACAATCTTCAGGGTGATTACGTTGACCTGTACTTTGTTTCAGTTCCGGACTTTGTTCCGGGGCCGGGAAGCAAAGACGGAATGTATGATGCGCTTAGAAGCGCCAAAGCTGATGGTGTGATTCATTCCATAGGATTTTTCGCACAGTCTGCAGAAACTGCTCTGGAAGCATACAATTCTCATCTTTATGATGTGGTTGCCTGTCCTTTCAATGCTTTGTCAGACGAAGGTCCTGAAGGTGATGTTTCTTTCGTTGCATACGATATAACGGCCGGTGGAACTGTTGAAAGCCTTCCTCTTGCATACGGATTTGTCAATTCCCGCGAAAATGCCGTTCCTGTCTGGAACGTAAAAAACCGGGAAGATCTGGACAAACTGCTTTATTTTGAAAGTCATCCCCCTGTAATCGACGAATCCTTCAGGGATGAAGTCCTCTCCTTGCGTCAGAAACAGTCCGAGTCTGAATCAGAATAAACCGGAACTTTCTGTTTCCGTTTTCCGGACCGGCAATCACGCACTCTCTGTCTTAAGATATTTCAGAATGTCGGCCACTTCCTTGTTGTCCATTGCTCTCATGATTTTTATGTCTGTGTTTGCGGTATTGATCATTTCCTGTTTTCCGCCGTTTGTTCCTGCAATTACTTTTACGACCGGGTTTTGCGGTGATTCAGGAACAACATCCACAACTTGGGCGCATTTTCCGTTTGAAAGAAAAACATAACTTCCAATGGGGTAGAGCGAAAGGTTTGCAAACAGAGCCCTGATTACAGAAGCGTCAAAATTCCTGTTGTTGTCCCGAAGCATTTCAATCATTGCAGAACTTGTAGTTTTTGCTTCTTTGTAGGCGCGTTTTGATGAAGCCGCCTCATACGCACAGGCAACGGCAATGATTTTTCCGTAACGGGAAATTTTCTCGCTTTCAAGCTTTCTCGGATATCCTGAGCCGTTTTCCCGTTCGTGATGATCCAATGCGCCCAGACAAATCTGCAGGGGAAAACCTATGCTTTTGAGGATGTTGTAAGTTTGGAGCGGGTGTGTAAAAAGTACTTTCTTTTCGCTTGGCGTAAGAATCCTGTCTGTCATGTAAAGCTGCGGCGGCAGCCGGATCATGCCTATTTCGTGGAGAATGCATGCTGTTCCGAGTTCTACCATCTGCGTAATCGTATAGCGGAGTTCCATTGCAATGATGATTGCGAGGATTGTTGAATTCAAAGAATGGGGGATGAGAAAATTGATGTTTTCCTTTCTTCCTTCTGCCTGAATTCTTAAGACATACTGACGGTTGTCTTTTATGAAACGGCACAGTTCTTCAACAGTTGTGGACAAATCTTCCATGTTGATTTTTCTGTTGGTCGCGTAATAGGTATAAACTGATTCAATATACTTGAGGTATTCGTTGTAGACATTTTTGACGAGAGTTATTCTCTGTTCGTCTGTGTCCGAAACATTCGGAATGCCGGCGCCTGCAGACTGAAGTGCAACGTCCGGTGCGGTTCTTCCGCTTGCAATGTCCAAAGCGCGTTTTACAGAAGTTCCTGCAGGAGAACCGGAATTCAGTGATTCCCCGGTAATGTCTTCGATAGAAACGGATTCTGTTTCGCTGAGATCGATTCTTCTGGGAGCAACTGCTTCTTCCGACTGTGTTTCAATCTCTGAAAGGCTGACAGTCTTCTGTGTTTCCTGATTTTGTGCAGGCGCGTCATCGGTAAAAATCTGAGTAAAACTCCAGTCATTCAGGGCGTCAATCAGTTTTTGGGAAACAGGTACAAGAGGAGTGAGAAGAAGAAATGTTTTGTCAATTACAACATCGCTTTTGAACTGTAGGTCCGGTTTCAGATCACTTACGTTAATTGCATTCATACCGATATCTCCGCCTGAAAAGATAGTTTTACCCTTTGTATATCGGTATGAATCGGGCAACCCTTTAACGTTTTTTTTCTATTCCGCAAAAATTACCGCTTCGTAAGGTTTCAGAATGTAATCCCTTCCCATCCGGTCCATATCCTGCATGTAGTTTGCCTGAACAATCTGCATGTCACGGCATTTGTCTGCAATGAATTTTCCGATTCTGCGGGGTTTTTTCCCGAAATTTATCACCGTAATGATTTTTGTAAATCTTCCTTCTTCAAATTCTTCAAGCGATTCTTTTGTAATTGATCTTTCAAAAACGTGGATTTGTCCCGATTTATGTATTCTTGAAAAGTCACCATAAACGAAAACCGGCTCTTTTTTTCGCAGCTGAATCAGCTTCTGATAATAGCTTCTGACGGAACTGTTTGAAAGACACTGGTCTTCTGCGTTGATTCGTTCATAATTTCCGTTTATGCCAAGCCATGGTTTTCCTTCCGAAAAACCGGCATTTTTTTCCCTGTTCCATTGCATTGGCGTTCTTGCATTGTCCCGGCTGGTTTTCTTTATCATCTTCCAGCGGAGTTTTTGCGGAAAATGCAGTTTCCGGGCAATACCGTCAATGTTGTGGGATTCAATGTCCATAATCTGGCCAAGACTTGAAAAATCAAAGTTTGTCATGCCCAGTTCCTGACCTTCGTAGACATAGGGCGTGCCTTTCAGTGTAAAAAGCAGAGAAGCAAGCATTTTTGCGGACTGGTCATGATAAGTGCCGTCGTCTCCGAAATGGGACACGGAGCGGGGCTGGTCATGGTTTTCAAAATAGTTTGCGTTCCAGGACAATTCTTTCTGCCATTTGCAGAGACAGTCCACAAATTTTCCGCTTTTAAAAGCAAAACGGAACCATTTGTTGCTTACCGTATCTGTTTCCATGTGTTCAAAGCTGAATACCGTATTCAGTTCGCCCCGATTTTCACCCTGTAGTGCCGAAGCCATTTCCGTGTTGACGCAGACTGTTTCGCCTACAGTGTAGCAGTCATATTTTGAAAAGACGTCTTCGTTCAGTTTTTTCAGGTGCTGATGACATTCCTCTGTTGAAAGATAATGTTCCAGTCCTGTCAGAGCAATGCGTTTTCTTCCGTTTGCAAGAGAATGTTTTCCGATTACGTTGATTACATCGCATCTGAATCCGTCTATGCCCCTGTCCAGCCAGAAACGGAGAATGTCTTCCACTTCTTCCCGGATTTTTGGATTTGCCCAGTTCAAGTCAGGCTGTTTGCGGGAAAAAAGATGCAGGTAGTATTCTCCGGTCTGTTCATCATACTGCCAGGCACTTCCGGTAAAAAAACTTGTCCAGTTGTTCGGCGGGCATTTTCTTCCGTTCCTGATTACCGGCGGTCTCCAGATGTAATAGTCCCTGTAAGGATTTCCGCTGTCTTTTGATTGCCGGCTTTTCTTGAACCATTCATGTTCGTCTGAAGTGTGGTTCACAACAAGATCCATGATGATTCTGATGTCTCTGGAATGCGCTTCCGAAATCAGTCTGTCCATATCGGCCAAAGTTCCGAATTCCGGATTTATGTCCCTGTAATTGCTGATGTCGTATCCGTTGTCATCGTTGGGCGAGCAGTAAACCGGACTGAGCCAGATTATGCCGATTCCCAGATCTGCAAGATAGTCAAGTTTTGAAATGATTCCGGGAATGTCTCCGATTCCGTCTGCATTTGAGTCACAGAAACTTCTGGGATAAATCTGATAAACTGTACGTTCTTTCCACCATGCTCTTTTAACTGCTGATTCCATAAACCTGATTATAGCACAAAATTCTCCGAAAAAAATCAACCTAATATTAATTTGCAATAATACATTTTTGGCCTTATAGTAAAAAGAAGGAGAAAAAAAGATGGTGAAAAAGAGATTTGCACTTGTTTTGGCATTGCTGATTTTGACAGAATATGCATTTTCTCTGGACGTTTATTTCATTGACTGGTTCAAGAAAAGTTCCTATTCAAGCGTAATGCTGTCTGTCGGTGCAAAACGTCTTACTCTGGACTATGAAAACCAGAAACTCAAAACTTCCGAAGGTCTCAGCTACTCTGAAGTTGAATTTTCCGATTTGTCAGAGCAGGAACGTTATGATTTTTCACTTGATCTTTCCATTTTGTCTCTGACCACTGAATACCGCGTTTATGACAACGACAACAGATTCATCGGCGTACGCTACATAGGGCGCAAAGCTGACGGCACTGCGGCCAACTTGTACTGTTACGACTGAATCCATTCTGTTTTGTAAGATTCCCATTCATTTCTACTTGCTCATAGCCTGCAAATTTGGTATAAATATGATTTGTACACCTGTACGTGTATCCATTTGTGTTTAATTTGACCGGACTTAATCACGGAGTGCGGTCAATGTGGAGGATAAAGTGGTAAAAATCAGACTCAAGAAGTTTGGATCCAAAAAACGTCCTTACTACAGAATCGTAGTTCAGGACTCTCGTGTAGCTCGTGACAGTACAACAATTGAAGAAATCGGTACATATCAGCCTATCGAAGCTGAAGACAAACAGATTTCAATCAATCTGGAACGCGCAAACTACTGGCTTGGCGTAGGTGCACAGCCCTCAGAAACTGTAAAGAAACTTTTGACAAAAAAAAGTTCCGCACAGTAATACCGAAGGAGTAGTTGGGAAATGGAAAAAGACCTGATTGAATATATTGCAAAATCATTGGTCGATGATCCCAGTGCTGTTTCGGTGCAGGAAGTCGAAGGCGACAAATCCATGGTTATTGAACTGCGTGTTGCTCCCGGTGACATCGGTAAAGTAATCGGCAAATATGGACGCATTGCGAAAGCCCTGCGCACAGTTTTGAGTGCAAGCTCCAGCAAAAGCGGAAAACGCTACAGTCTGGAAATTCTGGACTGATGGAAAAGAACGCCACACTCGTAATAGGTATTATCCGGGCTTCGCATGGGCTTACGGGTAAGGTAAAAGTTGAAAGTACTTCAGGCGAAGTTGATCATTTTTTTGATTTGACTGAAGTGACTTTGCGTACAAAGGATTCTGAAAAACTTTTCGCTGTGGAAGCAGTTGAAGGCGGACCGGGTTCTTTGGTGCTTAAACTGAAAGGAATCGAATCTTCTGAGCAGGCTGTGCTTTGGCGCGGTGCAGAAATTGTGGTTCCACGCAACAAAGCTTGTCCTTTGAACAAGGATGAGTGGTATGTTGAAGATCTTAAACAATGTTCTCTGGTTTGTGACAATGCTACACTTGCCAAAGAAAATTACAAAGGACTGGTTTGTAACAAAGACGGCTGGTATACGGCCGGAATTATCACAGACGTATTGGAAGGCGGAGCGGGTAACCTCCTTGAGGTTGAACTCTCCGAAAGTATGTACAGCGCCATAAACAGTACAGATGAAGCAGGCATTCCTGATGGTAAGGCATCAAAAAAGAAGAGCGTGCTTGTGCCCTTTAACAAGGAGTTTGTCGGTACGGTTGATGTAAAAGGCAAGACTGTGCAACTATTGCACCTCTGGGTTTTGGAGTAATTCATGAAATTTCATGTGCTGACCTTGTTTCCTGAAATACCGCGTGCATTTTTTGAAAGCTCAATCATGGCAAAAGCGGTTGATCGGGGGATTATTGCCTACGACTTGGTGAATATCAGGGATTTTGCCTTTGATAAACACAAAACATGTGATGACAGTCCTTACGGGGGTGGTGCCGGAATGCTTATGCTGCCGGAACCGCTTAATCTTGCGCTCAAGTCCGTTCATAAGGGAATTGTTGCCGAAAGAGGAAGAAAAAGCAGAAAACGCGTTGTTTATGTAACTCCCTCCGGCAGACCTTTCAATCAGAAACTGGCGCAGGAACTCAGTCAGGAAGACGATCTTGTTCTGATTTGCGGTCGTTACGAAGGTATAGACCAGCGGATTATCGACACTTGGGTTGATGATGAGATCTCCATCGGCGATTACGTGATGTCGTCGGGAGAAGTTGCTGCAACGGTTATTATCGATGCGGTTTACCGTTTGATAGACGGTGTCATTTCATCGGATTCTCTCGAAGAGGAAAGTTATTCTGACGGACTTTTGGAGTACCCTCAGTACACTCGCCCGGAAGTGTTTGAAGGACGTGCTGTTCCTGAAGTTCTTCTTTCAGGACATCATGAAAATATCCGGAAGTGGCGGCTGGAACAGCGTCTGGCAAAGACGTTGCGTGTCAGACCGGATTTGATTGCCAAAGCGATTGAAAACGGGACACTTTCTCCTGAAGCCATAAAGATGATTGAGAAAATTACAGTTGTGCGCCCATAGCGCAAAATTATAGGAGACGACAATGGATTTAATTACGACTATTGAAGAGTCACAGAAAAAATCCGATATGGCAGCCTTTAAAGTAGGTGACACTGTAAAAGTTCACTTCAAGATTATTGAAGGTAAAACAGAGCGTATTCAGGTTTATGAAGGCCTGGTTATCGGAATCAAAGGATCCGGTATCCGCAGAACATTTACTGTACGCAAAAACTCATACGGAGTTGGTGTAGAGCGTATTTTCCCCATGCACTCACCCCGTATTGCAAAAGTCGAGGTTGTTCGCCCCGGTAAAGTACGCCGCTCCAAACTGTACTACATTCGTGGTAAAGTCGGAAAAGCTGCAAAAATCAAAGAACTTATTGTCAAGAAAACTGATTCTGACAACTAAGATGTATGGCGCTGCTTAATCAGGCGTCGCTGTATATATCCGACAGAACCCTCTCTGCAGAAAACACGCTGCGGGAGGGTTCTCTTGTTTATGTGCGTATACTTGAGAATCTTGGCGACGGAAATTACGAAGCAACTTTTGCAGGAAAGCGTTTCCCTGTTTTTTCACGGAATGATCTGACTCCGGGAACGGGTTTCAGGGCACGAATCAGCATCAGCGGCTCTTCTGTTGTCCTTGAGCCTGCAGATTCAGCTGACGGTAAACAATCTGCTGCGTCAGATTCCACCGACGTAAACCGGTCTTCGTATAAAACCGGAATCTCTTTTTCAAACTTCAATTCCATCCTTTCAGAAAACCCGCAAATCTTGGACCGCTTTTTTTCAGCACTTTCTCTGCCTTCAGATCTGCTTTCTTTGAAGATTGCCCAGTTTTTGGCTCAGAGCGGCTTGAAACTGGATTCTGCTGTTGCCGGCAAAATCCATCGGATTGCTTTGAAATTCGGTGAAAAAGGTGCAGAGGCTGCGGAAAAAGCTCTTCTGATTTATGAAAAAAATGGCCATGTTGATGAAGATGAAGTTGAAAAATTGCTTGCTCTCTGTTCCGGAGAATCACTTGAAGCCGATACCGGAGAGGATTTGAATCAGGTTCTTGCAAAAGCCAACAGAAAATCAAAAGGAAACGGTTATTGGCTTGTTGTTCCCTATGAGATGCAAATCCCCAAAGACGAAAATAATCAGAAAAAATTGATCGGATCACTCTGCCTTTTCAAAGACGATGAAGACAGGGTAAAAAAGCTTACGGTCCGCGGAAAGTATGAAGTTCTTGATTTTGTCGTGAAAGCAGATTTTCATTATGACTCAGGGACTTCGAAAAAAAATCTCTTGAATAGCGGAAAAAACAAGGGTAAAATCGGAAAAGTGGTATTGCGTTATCTGGTACAGAAAAACGGAATTGACTGCACTGACAGAGATTCTGATTCTGCACTCATGGCAGCCCTGAAAAAAACTCAGAATTCTGACGCGGAATTTGATATTGCCTTGATGCATGATGAAAAACTGGCTGCAGAAACTCTCCTTACAGATGATGTTCCTGTGGGTACAGTGAGGATTTTACAATGAAGACGGCAACTGCTCTGGTTTATCAGCAGGGAATGGAAGCTCCCCTTGTCCTGTGTAACGGGCGGGCAGAAATAGCATCAAAAATGATTGAAATTGCCGGAGAAAAAAAGATACCAATTGTATATGAACCGGAAACCGCAGAAGTTTTGTCCATGTGTCCGGAAGGGGAATCAATCCCTTTTGAAACATGGCCGGTGATTGCGGGAATATTTGCTTTTATCCGAGGACAAATTGAAAGAATTCAATAAGATCAGAAGCAATGCGCTTCAAGTGGGAAAACGATTTTCAGCTCCCGTGTTTTTTGACGACGGTGAAAACATGTTCATCGGAGAGGGAAAGTACGTTACTCAGTTTCATCTGGATACGCTCAGACGCTGGAAAATCCCGTATGTGCTGACTTACGGCACCGTGATGGATGATGAAGAAGACTGTGTTGAAGAACTTGATGGTGAGCTTGAAGAAGTTGAAGAGCTTGACAATGTTGAAGAAGTCGAGATTGTAGAAGATCTTGCAGAAAATGATGTTCCTGCGGAAGCTATAGTTATTTCGAAGGAATACCGCGGATCAATTCAGACGATGAATTCGATTTTCATAGCAATCAAACGGAATGAATCTTTTGAAAACAATCTTGTTGATTCAGTTGCAATGACCATCAACCGCATTGCAATGGATGAAAAAAGCGGTGCTCTGTCTTTTGTTCTCAACAGGGGACAGAATTCCGGTTATGCGGCTTCTGCTGTGAATACGGCAGTTATGTCTGCCACTCTGGCGATCAAACTGGGATTGCCGCAGAGAGATGTTCTTCTGATAATCAAGGCCGCTTTGCTTCATGACATAGGTATGCTCAACATGGACAGCGGAATTCTTGAAAAAAAGACAAAGCTGACTCCGGAAGAGTTTGAATCTTTGAAAATGCATCCTGTTAATGCAGAGCGGTTCATTACCGGAAAGATGATGTTCCCCAGGGAAATCGGTGCAATTGTTGTTCAGCATCATGAGCATTTTGACGGTTCCGGTTATCCTGACGGACGGAAGGGAAGTGAGATTTCTCTGGCAGCACGCATTCTTTCTGTTTGCGACACTTTTGAAGCTCTTGTTTCAGACAAACCTTACAGGAATTCCCTTATCGGCTATGATGCTGTAAAAAAACTGCTTGAATTGAGCGGAACATCTTTTGAACCGTCAATTGTTAAGCTTTTCGTAAATGCATTCGGTGTGTATCCTGTCGGCAGCCTGGTTCTGCTGAGCGACTCAGCTGTGGCAAGAATCATTTCCAGTGAGGAAAATGCACTTTTCCTGCCCACTGTTCAGATTATAAACAGCGGAAAAACTGCCGGGGAACTTTCACAGAAAGGAAACATCGTCCGGCTCAGGCAGGAACGTTCTTTGTATATTGTGCGTCCTGTTGACCCGAAGGAACTGAATCCCTTTGTCTAATAAATCCGTCGGCAATGCAGGGGAAACAAAAGCCGCTGAATACCTGCAGAGCAAAGGTTTTGAGATTGTTGCAAGAAACTGGCGGACCCGCAGAGGTGAAATCGACATAATTGCGAAAAAAGAGGAAATTCTTGTTTTTGCAGAAGTAAAAACTCTTCCCAGCGGAAACTGGGAAACTCTTGCTGCAAAATTAAACGAAATAAAACGAAAAAGAATTCTGGAAACGTCTAAATGTTTTCTGTTGAAATATCGACAATATAATTGTAACTACATCAGATACGATGTATTGGTTGTCGATATGCCCGGTGTGGAGCCGGTTTATCACATAGAAAATGCGTTTTCGGAGTATTTATGAGCCCGACTGATATTTGTACAGTTGATCAGGATGTTTCCCAAAGGATTCTTGAGTTGCGTGAAAAAATTCACGATGAAACATACATGAATAACGCAGTTCAGAGAATCGCTCTGGTATTGAGCCGGAAAATTGTTGAAAAACCGCGTAACCGAAAGGAAATTGTAAATGGAGTATAACAAAAACCGTAATTCCCGTCGTTCATGGAACAACAGACACGGAGCTTCAGAACGCAAGGAAGATCAGGAAAGAAGAGAAGCCCGCAATGCAAGAAGGGAGGCTTTGGCCCGGGAAGAACAGGAAAATATCGAGTCTATCAGACATTTCAAACAGAATATGCCTGAATGCCCCCGCTGCCACAAACCGATTACAGAACTTTCATCTGCACTTGCTGAAAAGGGGACCGGAGAACCGGTACATTTTGACTGTGTTCTTGAATATCTGCAGAGCAAGGAAAAACTTATGCCCGGGCAGAAAATTTCTTACATCGGACAGGGGCGTTTTGCAATTCTCTATTTCCCGAATGTGAATGATCCGAAAAATTTTACAATTGAACGTATTATTGAATGGGAAGAAAGAGACAAAAAATACGAGTGGAGATCTCAGATGGCTTCTCTTTTCAGTCAGGTGCGCTGAAAATCAGAAAAATGCTGAAAAAAAAAGACTGATGCCGGTTGATCAGAGCCGAAACATCAGTCTTTTTTTATGTGCCGGGAACCGGAATCGAACCGGCACGGCGTTTAACTGCCGAGGGATTTTAAGTCCCTTGTGTCTACCAATTTCACCATCCCGGCAACACTGTAAAAAAATATATCAGATTATCCGGTATTTGCGCAAGTCTATGCTTTTTTGCTACTATTAGTCATGCTTTCTGATACACATTTCCATTTTCTTCATACTTGTGAATGCGGCGCAGATCCTGTTGAACTGCTTTCTGCAATGGCTGACGACAATTACTATTTTGCCATGGATGCGGGCACTCATGCTGACGGGCTTCTTGAACATGCCGCCTTTGCGTACTCTGCAATCAATGCAGTAAAGGATGAAAAAACTGCAGAAAAAGCAAAAAACATGCTTTATTTTTCTGCCGGAATTTGGCCTGCTCCGGAAGCAATCAGAGAAAGAGATGCGCAGATGAAGATTTTGCGCGGACAGATAGAAGAATTCCGAAAAACTTACGGAAATGACAAACTTTGCTGCATCGGTGAATGCGGTCTGGATCATCATTGGAACCCGTCGGGTGTGGACGGCAGAAGCGCTGAAGACTTTGACAGGAATATGATTGAGGGTGAACGTGAAATGTTCCTGATGCAGTTGGAACTGGGCCGCGAATTTGATTTGCCGGTAATGGTGCACAGCCGGGACGCTTTTGAAGAAACTTTGGAAGTAATTAAGGAAAGCGGATACAACAAAGGTGAAATCCATTGTTTTTCCTATGACATAGAAGCTGCAAAAGCTTTTCTGGACTTAGGCTGGTACATTGCTTTGGGCGGCGGTGTGACTTATACGAAAAAATCAAAACTTGCTGCAATGGATGAACTGATCCGCTACATTCCTGATGATCTTCTGCTTCTGGAAACTGATGCACCTTATCTTGCTCCTGTTCCATTCAGAGGAACCACAAATTCTCCGCTTCTCATAAAACACACATACGATTTTATTGCTTCTGCAAAACAGATTCCCGTTGAAATACTTGCGGAAAACTGCAACAGAAACATTGACCGTCTGTACAAAAAATGCTGACTTCAAAAAATCGCTCCGGTTCGCCACGTTTAAGTCAACAGACTTTCTGAACTTTTGAGTGGCCCGGTTGCCGCAGGTTTTTCTCCGTCGTACATTCAAATGTCGAAATGTATCGAGAATTATCGGCATTTGAATGCTCAGGATTTTGTCTGCCGATTAGTTTCTCGATTAGTTTCTATAGATAGAATTTCCAATTCACTTTTTGTGATTTTTAACATATATTATATGTATGGAAATTACTGAAGAAATGAATATTCGCGCTGCAGAAGGTTTTGACGAACTTTGCAGCTGCATTGCAAATACAGATGACAAAGACTTTCTGAAAGATTTTTTCTGCTGCCTTTTTACAAATGCTGAAATTTATGACATCTCCAACAGATGGCTTCTGGTCAAAGAAATTGACAAAGGTGTTCCGCAAAGGGAAATTGCAAAAAGTTTCGGAATGAGTCTCTGCAAAATTACAAGAGGATCCAAAGAACTCAAAAAATCAGACAGTGCATTCCGAAAGATGCTTGATCATGCGGAAACATTGAAAAAATAAAAGAAACGGAGAAAAATATGTTTGACAAACTGCTTACAAAGATTTTCGGTACAAAAAATGATCGTGATATCAGGGATCTGCAGCCGATTCTTGCAGCTGTAAATGCTGAAGAAGAGTGGGCTGCTTCACTTACTGCGGAACAGTTCAAGGAAGTTTCTGCCGGGTTCAAGGCACAGCTGGCAGACGCCGGTGACAAAAGGGCTGAAATCCTTGATTCTATTCTTCCCAAAGCATTTGCTCTGGCCCGCGAAGCTTCTAAACGTGTTTTGGGAGAGCGTTCCTATGACACTCAGATAATGGGATCAATTGTCCTTCATCAGGGAAAACTTGCCGAACTGAAAACCGGTGAAGGAAAAACACTTATGACCGTTGCGGCTGCATATCTCAATGCGCTGGCGGGCAGAGGTGTTCATGTAGTTACTGTCAACGATTACCTTGCAGAACGCGATGCAAACTGGATGCGCCCTGTCTATGAATATTTGGGTGTGACTGTAGGTATCATCGTTGCAAACATGGACAACGTTGCCAGAAAACGGGCTTACGACTGTGACATTACATACGGTACGAACAATGAGCTTGGATTTGACTATCTGCGTGACAACATGCAGGTTTCTTTGGAAAAGAAAGTTCAGCGCGGTTTTGCTTATTGTATTGTTGACGAAATTGACTCGATTCTTATTGATGAAGCCCGTACTCCGCTGATTATTTCCGGTCAGGGTGAAGACGATACAGTAAAGTTTTATGATGTTGACAAACTCGTAAAAGACCTTAAAGAGGTTGAGAAGAAACCCGGAACTGACGAATATCCTGACGAAACCCGGGGTGAAGAAATTGTCGGTGACTACAAACTGGATGAAAAGGGCAAACACGTTTCCTTTACGGATGCGGGTATGCTTAAAATTGAAGAAATCCTCCAGAAACACAATAAGATTTCCGGAAGCCTTTTCAACGAAGAAAACTTTGAATACATCCATTATTTTACACAGGCTGTGCGGGCTCACGAACTTTACAAACCTGATGTTGATTATGTGGTAAAAGACGGACAGGTTCAGATTGTTGATGAATTTACAGGACGCATTCTTGAAGGCAGACGTTACGGAGACGGACTGCATCAGGCAATTGAAGCCAAGGAACGCATTCGTATTGCACAGCGCAACAGAACTCTTGCAACGGTTACTTTCCAGAACTATTTCCGTATGTACGAAAAACTTTCCGGCATGACCGGTACCGCAGAAACTGAATCTGTGGAATTCAACAAAATTTACGGACTGGACGTTGTTGTTGTTCCTACTCACAAACCTGTTGCCCGTATTGACGAAGACGACGAAGTTTATCTGAACGAATCTGACAAATGGGAAGCCATTGCAAAAGAAATTGCGGTTGCCCATTCAAAAGGTCAGCCAGTTCTTGTTGGTACTGTTTCCATTGAAAAATCAGAGCTTCTGTCTGCTATTCTTACAAAGAAAGGAATCCGCCATGAAGTGCTTAATGCAAAAAATCATGCACGGGAAGCACTGATCATTGCAGAAGCCGGTGCAAAGGGTGCAGTTACAATTGCAACTAATATGGCCGGTCGCGGTACGGATATCAAACTTGGCGGAAACCCTGAATTCCGTGCGCAAAAACGTGCAGGAACTCAGGCAACTGCTGAACAGTATGCTGCCGCTCTTCAGATTGAAAAAGAAGCATGGAAAAAGGATTACGAAGAAGTCAAGAATTGCGGAGGACTTTACGTAATCGGTTCTGAGCGGCATGAAAGCCGTCGTATCGACAATCAGCTTCGTGGACGTTCCGGACGACAGGGTGACCCGGGACGCAGCAAATTTTTCATCAGTATGGATGACGACCTGCTGAGACTTTTCGGCGGCGAGAAAATGAAGGCAATCATGGGCCGTGTAGGTATGACAGGCGGTGATGCCATCAATCATCCTATGCTGAACAGAAGCATCGAAAGTGCTCAGACAAAGGTTGAAGAGCGCAACTTTGAAATCCGCAAACACCTGCTTGAATACGATGATGTTCTTAATGAGCAGCGCAATTCAATTTATCAGCAGCGTGACGCAATCCTTGCAGATGAAAACCTCGCTCAGCGCGTTGCTGCAAATGCACACGACGAAGTTGCAGATATGGTTTCTGCCTATGAAGACCAGTGCAGAAAAGATTTGGCCGGTGCACAGAGTGCTTTGACAGAGGCTCTCAAAAAGAAATTTGCCCGGACAGTGGATTTTGAAGAAATCGGTGTGAACGGAAGCAAAGATGACGGCGAAAAGCTGAACAAATCAATCTGCGGTATGCTGGATGCTGATCTTGCTGAAAAAGAAGCACTCGCCGGCAAGCAGAACCTGAACATGTTCATCAGGTATCAATATCTGCAGTATATCGACAAAAAATGGCTTGACCATCTTGAAGCATTGGAAGGTTTGCGAGAAGCAGTCCGTCTCCGTTCTTACGGTTCAAAAAATCCCCTTACGGAATACAAAATTGACGGTTTCAATGTTTTCTACGACATGATGGACAACATCAGGAGCGAAATCGTTTCACGCATTTTCCGTGTAAAAGTTACAGTCGCAAACAGCCAGGACCGTGCACAGAACGCCGGCCCCCGCACAATGAATGCACAGCATAACGCAATGCAGGCTTTTGACGGAAATGCGGCAAAAAATGCGGCTACCGTCAACAATCCGATGGCCAGCAGACGTCAGGGTGACAATGTTACAGTTGTCCGCATTGCTCCGAAAGTCGGAAGAAATGATCCTTGTCCCTGCGGAAGCGGAAAAAAATACAAGAATTGCTGCGGAAGATGACATTCCTTTTCTATTAAGGTTTTTTTTCAGATGTCGATATTCTAAGGGAATTGCTTTCTTTTAAGAGGTTTTTTATGAACAATATCAGAAAATATTCGGTTTATTGTCTGATCGGCTTGCTTCTTGTTTGCCTGACAGCGTGTAATTCTGTTCCGGGCTCCAAGACTACAGGTAGAATCAGTACAACTGCAACAATCAGCAAAGTTCAGCCTGTTGTTGAGGAAGAGCCGGTTATTGAGGTTGCGGAAGAAATTGTCGTAAAAGAAATTCCTGTGGAAACACCGGTTGTGGAGGAAGTTGAGCCTGAAACCGGTTCTGACATTTTTAACCTGATTCTTGCAGGTAACTCTGCGGAAGCAAAAAATATGTACAAAACACGGGCAGAGGTCAATGACATTGACAAGAACGGTAATACCGCACTCCACCTTGTTGCCCAGATGAATGATCCTGACATGGTCAATTTTCTTCTTGCTCAGGGTGCAGATCCTGATATAAAGAATTTTGAAGGAGATACCGCTTTGCATCTTGCTGTCAAAGCTGATGCTCTTGAAGCGGCCACTTTGCTTGCAGTCCGTGAAAATACGATTTTTTCCAGAGACGGAAACGGCGTTACTGCGCTTGATCTGGCCATTTCAAAGGGAACACGCTATTACGACTGCATGATCAACTCAAAAACTGCAGCCTGCCGCGATGTCCAGGGGCAGAGCATTGTCCATTATTTTGCAAAACAGAACAATCTTTCTGCAATAGAAGATTGTATTTCCAAAGGAATTTCGGTTTCCGTATCTGACAGGAACGGTGTTTCTCCCCTGGAGATTTGCTATGGAAACAGTACTGATATCGTAAGCATACGTTGTGCTGCTGCCATGCTGCTTTCTGATGCGGTTCCTCTGCGGGGCGATTTCGGTTACTTTGAAGACGCTGTAAAAACCCGCAATCCTTCTCTCCGTTCTGATGACGGACAGACTCCTCTTCATTTTGCTGCAATCCGCGGCCATTCAGGTGTGGTTCAGTATCTCCTTGAGCGTGGAGCAATGACTTCTGCAAAAGACATTTCCGGTGCAACTCCGCTTCATGAAGCCGTGCGTTATGGAAATGCAACTATTGTTGAACTGCTTCTCAAAGCCAAAGCTGATGTGAATGCACAGGACAGCCTGGGACAGACACCTCTTCTGATTATTACACCTTACGAGAACCGTTCCAAAATTTTTGATCTTCTCCTGCAGTACGGGGGAAAAGCAAACGTAAAGAACATGTACGGTGATACACCTCTGCATGTTGCCACCATGTCAGAAATGGATACTGAAATCCTTGCAAAACTGGTAAGCAAAGGTGCTGATGTTGACGAACGCAACAAAGACGGTGCAACTCCCATGTGTCTTGCTGTTGAGAAAAATCTGTCTTCCCATATTGAGTTCTATGCTTCACACGGTGCTGACATTCATGCAGAAGACCGCTACGGAAATACACCTCTTTCTGTTGCATTTGCCACAAATCTTGAAATGACGATGCGTCTTATCAATTCCGGAAATGTAATGTCCCGTGACTCATTCGGAAATACACCGCTCCATATTGCCATCAACGGTTCTTACGGAATCAATCAGATTCAGTATTTGATCCAGTTGGGCGCTGATGTTGATGCTCAGAACCGCAACGGTGTATCTCCTTTGTATCTTGCCGTTCAGAACAATCTGCGGACCGTAGGTGAAATGCTTCTGAACCATAGAGCTGACGTCTTTGCAAGCAATACCGAAAGTGAATCGCCTCTCAGTCTTGCTCTCCGCAAGGGCGGGGAAGTGCGTGACTGGCTCCTGACTTCTGAAGTGATCAAATCAACAGACGGAATCGGAAACACACCGTTGCACTACGCTTCTGAAAAAGCTTTGGATGATTCTGTTGTAGTTCTTCTTGAAAAGGGTGCCCTTACGGATGTTCAGAACTCCAATGGAGAAAGTCCTCTTTTTGCTGCCGTAAAGAACAACAGTCCTTCAACAATCAAACTGCTGATTTCAAGCGGTGCTGACAAAGAACTGCGTGATTTCCTTGGAAATACTGCGCTTCATGTAGCTGTCCGCTGGAATTCTGCTGACGCTGCAAAGATTCTTCTGGCATCCGGTTCTGACTGCAATGCTCAGAACATTTCAGGAAAAACGCCTCTTCATGAAGCAGCAAAGCAGGGAAATATTCCGATGGCAAATATTCTGCTCAATAACGGAGCTGACATAAATGCAACGGATCTTACAGGTAAAACACCTTTGGTTGATGCAATTCAAAGCGGAAATACAGCTTTTGTAAGTATGCTGCTGAATCAGGGAGCTTCTCCCTTGCTCCAGGAAATGTACGGACGCAATGCATACCACGAAGCTGCAGAAACCGGTGATTTTGACCTGATTACACTTGTCCGCAATGCGGGCGGTAATCCTCTTTCCCGCGATGCCCACAACCGCACACCTCTTTCGCTGGTTTTGAACCGTGCCGATGAAACACTTCTTGAAGCTGTTCTTGGAACTGACAAAAACATTTCTGACTCAGACGGAAATACACCGGTGCATATCGCCGTAAACTGCAATGTTTCTGCAGACACTATGGCAATGCTTGTTGACCTTGATTACCCAGTAAACCGCCGTAACAGTTCCGGACGTACTCCTCTGTCCTTGGCAATTGAAGCCGACAATAGTGAACTTTCAAAAGTCCTTCTTGAAAACGGTGCAGATCCTTATGTAACTGATAATTCAGGAAATTGTCCTCTTTCTTATGCCATGAACAAGAATTCTTCAATTCTTAATGTGATTGTCCAGTATTGCGCCAACAAACGGGACATAAGCGGTGATTCCATTCTTCATTATGCTGCAAAAACAGCAGATGCTTCCACAGTTTCCCGGCTTATCGGTTTGGGTCTCGACAAAAATGCAAGAAATCTGTCAGGAGAAACTCCTTATCAGACGGCTCTCCGTTGGCAGCGTACTTCTGATGTTCTTGACGTGCTGAAGTACTGATTTCTGTTGGGCAAAAAAAAGCCTGCCTGATCAGTGAAGTTTGCTATTGAAGTTAACTTCATTCAAATCGGCAGGCTTTTTTTATTGAAATGATTTAGTCTTCCGTCCGTTTTGACTTTACGCGGAGACGGGGAGCTTTTTTTGCACCGTCAGATTTTTTGTCAAAGCTTCCGGGTTTTTTTGCGTCACCGGTTTTTCCGCTGCTTTTTTTGTAAAGAAATTTCTTTGAATCAGATCCCTGTTTTTTTTCGGCTCTTGCTTTAGCCTTTTCTTTCTGGTCCTTTTCAATAAAAGCAATTGACTCGTCCATTCCCTTGAAAAATTTCTGCATGTCTTCAGCAAAAATAACGATTGCACGGCGGTCAAAATCTTCTCCGTTGTTGTTTTTGCTTTCTACAATCTGCAAAAAAACATCGCCAGCACGATTCTGCTTAACATTGAAAAAATAAGCGCGGTTATCCAATGTAACCTGAGTTGTGAAAAGTTCTCCACGAATTCCCATAAAATCCTTCCCTGAGTCAATTACCTGAAAGAAAAACTGACAAGTAAAGACTGAATTATTACGAACAAATTTTGCCCATATGAAATTTCATGAAAATCTTACTGTATTATTGCAGATTTTGCAAGTTTTTATTGTTTTACAGTTCAATCATCTTGAAATAATATTACATTGGAATTAGATTCTTTGTATGAAAACCGCTATTTTTGCCGGATCTTTTGATCCTCCGACTTATGGACATCTTGATATAATCAGACGTGGCAGTTCACTTTTTGACAAGCTTATTGTTGTAGTTGCAATCAACAGTGCAAAGAAATATCTCTTCAGTGATCAGGAAAGAATTGATTTGCTTGAAGAAATGGTAAAACCTTTCGGAAATGTGTCAGTTGAGCCATGCAGTTCACTTATTGTGAATTTTGCCAAAGAACACGATGCAAATGTGCTTCTGCGCGGTGTCCGCAATTCTGCCGATTTTTCTTATGAGTTTGATCTTGCAATGATGAACAAAGGTTTGGCTCCTGATATGGAAACGGTTTTTCTTCCTACAAGTCCTGAGTATTTTGTTGTCCGGTCCAGTGGAATCAAAGAAATGGCTGCTTTCGGCGGCGATGTTTCCAAAATGGTTCCACCGGTTGTTGAAGAAGCATTAAAGAAAAAATACAAATAAAAAAGCCCTGATCTCAATGAAATGCAGTCTGTTGATTGCACTTCATCAGAATCCGGGCTTTTTCCGTTCATTCAAAAATTGGTGTCAGAAAAACTTATTTCTCAAGATTTTCGTTAAGCCAAGCCTTGAAGTCTTCGTAACTGTTTTCCATAGGAATAGCTCTGTCAGGGAGTGACATTACTTTTTCAAGACGGTCCGGAATGACAGGTTCGCGTCCGATTGCGTCTTTTACGATGCTTCCGAATTTTGCAGGATGAGCTGTTTCCAGGACAATACCAACTGCTTTTTTGTTGATGACGCTGTCTGACCAGCTGGGCAGGTTGGGTGTGAGTCCCGGAGTTGCAGGGTCATTTTTGAATCCTGATGAAAGATCAAGCATTGCCTTTGTCTTGATGTCATACCAAGCCTGATAACCGACTGCTCCGTGAGGATCGATGATATAACCGGTTTTTGTGTGGCATCCTTTGATGGCTTCTTTGATTCCTGCATCGTCAAGCCAGTATGAAGCGAAAAGATTTCTTACTTCGTCCAAAGAATACATTGCCCGGATGCGTTCGTAATTGCTTGGAGCTCCGACATCCATTGCGTTGGAAAGTGTTCTGACGGAAGCACGGGGTTCGTAATTTCCAGATGCAATCCAGTCCGGAATAGTGCGGTTTGCATTTGTTGCAGCTACAAAACCTGCAATAGGTGCACCCATTCTTTTTGCAATCAAACCTGATGTAAGATTTCCGAAGTTTCCTGACGGAACAATTGCAATAATGGAAGGATTTTCAATCTTGCTGTCGTGAGGAGCTCTGTTTTTTACTGCCAGAGATGAGTACATGTAATAAAAACTCTGGGGCAAAAGACGTGAAATGTTGATTGAGTTTGCAGAAGAAAGACGGAATGTGCTGCGGAGTTCTTCATCTGTGAAAGCTGTTTTTACAAGTTTCTGACAGTCGTCAAATGTTCCGTTTACTTTAAGTGCACGTACATTTCCTGTAAATGTGGAAAGCTGTTTTTCCTGAAGAGGACTGATCTTTCCGGCCGGATAAAGAATCGTAACATCAAGGCCCTCAACATTGTGGAAGGCGCTTCCTACGGCACTTCCTGTGTCTCCGGATGTTGCCACAAGAATATGCAGAGGTCCTTTTTCAGTACGGTTGAAATATGACATGACACGGGCCATGAATCTTGCGCCAAAATCTTTGAATGCGCATGTAGGACCGTGGAAAAGTTCCAGAACGTATGTTGTGGGATCAATTGGGACAACCTGCGCATTGAAAGGATAGCAGTCAGCAATGATTGCATTCAGGTCGTTTTCAGGGATTTCTCCGTCGGTATAAAGTTTTGCCATTTCAAAAGCAATCTCTCTGAATGAAGGTGTAGATGCCTTGTTCAGAATTGTGTCGTTGAGACGGGGATAACTTGTAGGAATATACAAACCGCCTGTTTTGGGGTTCATTCCGTTCAAAACTGCTGTGCGGAAATCAACTTTGACGTTGGAGTCACGTGTATCTGTATAAAACATGAAAGCCTTCTTTTTCGGAAAAAATATGCGTAAATAATAACATAATTCTGTGTATTTTTCCTAGTACAAAATCATTTTTTCCCGATATTTTCTATTATGTCCGACATCTTGCAGTCTGTTGTGCAGATGTCCTAATCTCAATTTTCTCTAATACATTGCGTATTTTTCAAAATCGTTGTATTGTAGTACACGGAGGCTATATGGCAGTAGGTGATTCCCAATTTCAATTGGTTACTTTTCAGTTGGGCGAAGAATTATATGGTGTCGACATTATGGACGTAAAAGAGATTGTTAAGACTCAGAATATCAGACCCATTCCCAATGCTCCTTTTTATGTTGAAGGAATCTTCAATCTCCGAAGAGAGATTATTCCTGTTATCAGTTTGCACAAAAGATTCCGTATTGAAAAACTTAAGCTTGAAGAAGAAGATGCTGAAGATCAGGGCGGATTCATCATTCTTAATATTGACGGCATAAAAATCGGTATTATCATCGACCGCATCGAACGGGTTGTTCAAGTTCGTTCTGATGATGTAAAACCACCGCCACAGGTTCTCAGCAGTATCGGAACAGAGTATATTCACGGTGTAATCCGTCAGGAAAACAATTATCTGGTTGTTCTTGACATCCGCCGTCTGTTCAATCCTAAAGAAATGCAGAAAATTGTGGGCGCAGAGCGCTGATAATGAAAATCCAGACATACAGTTCCACTATTCGCAGAAAAGAAATGGATGCCGTTCTTACATGCTTGGTCGATGAAAAAATCGGACCGGGTGAGTTGAACGGCAGACTCGTTCAGACCGTCAAGGAATTTTTCGGAGTTCCCGGTGCGGTCGCACTCAGAAGCCCGGCCATTGCTTTGCGTTATGCTTTCTCTTGCCTCGGTTTGGATTCAGGTTCCGCTGTGGCTCTTTCTGCCCTTGCTCCTGACTGGCAGTATTGTGCTGTAAAAGAAGCGGGCTACGTTCCTCTGGTTGTTGATGTAGAACCGGAAACACTCATGGTCAGTGAAGAATCTTTGGATAATGCGGTACGAAACGGGGCAAGAGTTTTTGTCTGTCATGAGACACAGGGATTCCTTCCTGATTTTGAAACGCTTAAAAATGCGAATATTCCCATAATCGAAGATATATCTCAGAGTGCATCAGCCTGCATCGGTGAACAGAAAGCCGGAACTTTCGGTTCCTATGCTGTTTTGGGGCTGGAACAGAATGACTTGCTTACTGCAGGCGGCGGTGCTGTTCTGTTTTCTTCCAACATGCGGAACTGGACTGTTCTTAAAGCCCAGTCAGAAAATGCGCCCCTTACTGACAAACTTCCTGATATGAATGCTGCTCTTGCTTTCGTGCAATTCAAAGAACTGCTTCGCAATGAAGAAGTCAGACGTGAACTCCATACCGGTTTTATCCGTGCCCTGATGCAGAGCAGACACAAATCCGTTGTTCAGAAAGGGGAGAACGCTGTGTCGGCAGTCTGGTCATTTCCTGTTCTGCTTTCAAGCGGTTCCCGGGATGTTATTCAGTATGCGGCAAAAAAAGATATAGAAGTTCAGCCGGCTTTTTCGGATACGATTATTGACAGACGGGGACAGGGAGAAAATGCGGAGCCAGGTGTTGCCGCTTGTAAAAATGCTGCTTCTCTGCTGCTGCGTTGTGTTGATTTTCCGCTGTATCCAAGACTCGGGCAAGCTAATGCCGCAAAAATTGCAAAGGTTTTGGCCACTCTCCCGTGAAAAAAAGTGTTATTATCGTCAATACATATAAGGAAGAATCCCGGGTACTTGCTTTTCAGATAAAAAAATATCTGGAAAATTCGGGAATTCTTTCACAAATTTTTGAATATTCTCATAAAATAAATAATGATGTTTGTGTAGAAAAGTCGGATTTCGTGATTACCTTGGGAGGCGACGGAACAGTTCTTTTTGCTGCCCGACAGTGTGCGCCGAAAAAAATCCCTGTATTCCCGGTGAACCTGGGTGAATTCGGGTTTATTGCACCGGTCAGTCCCAATGACTGGCAGTCATCTCTGGATGCTTTTCTTGAAGGCAGAATGCCTGTTGCAGAGCGGACAATGCTTCGGTCATCTGTTCTGCGCCCGTGCGGTAACGATGCTGATGAAACTGAAATATTCAAAGGTCTTGCCCTGAATGATGCTGTAATCAAGGTTTGCGGCGGCGGACAGATTGCAAGACTTTTTGTGGAATGTTCGGGTCATGCTTTCGGCAGATTCCGCTGTGACGGTGTAATTGTTTCTACCTCCACGGGTTCTACCGCTTATTCTGCAGCTGCCGGCGGTCCGATCATTGATCCTGATCTGGACACGATTCTTTTGAATCCGGTTTCGGCTTTTTCTTTGTCAAACAGGCCGATTGTGCTTGGTGGAAAGAATAAGGTTTTCATTACTGTTCAGGAAACCCGAAATGAAGAACTGGTGCTGATTATGGACGGTCAGCAGGAACAGAAACTGCAGACAGGTGATGTTGTCTGCATTGAAAAAGCTGACTGCAAGGCTTTGCTTGCCGGCTGCACTCATGATGTTTTTTACAATGCTCTCAGGTCAAAACTCAATTGGTCAGGAACTGCATTTTAAGGATTTTTTATGCTTGAAGATTTGTCTGTAAAAGATTTTGCGCTGATTGATACCCTTACTCTTGAACTGGACCGGGGTTTTACCGTTTTGAGCGGTGAAACCGGTGCCGGAAAATCAATAATGATCGGTGCCCTGACTTTTCTCTTGGGCGGAAAGGGCGGAACTGAAGTCATCCGCGCAGGCTGCAAGGAATCCCGTGTGAGCGGAACATTTGTTCTTGAGTCTTCCGCTGTGGAAGCACGGAACTGGCTTGAAGATCATGGTATTACGATTGAAAATGACAGAGTTCTTCTCCGCCGTGTAATCCGGGATTCCGGAAAAACTTCTGCCTGGATTGAAGACACGCCTGTGACCCGTGCCGAACTTGCTGAATTTACCGGCTTTCTGGTTGATATTCACGGTCAGCATGAACACCAGTCATTGATGTATCCCCAGCAGCACAGAAAATTCCTTGATGCTTATGCCGGCATTGTTCCTGAAGTGTCTGCATTTTCCAAACTTTATGCAGAACTGGTGGAAAAACGCCGTCAGCTGGAAGAACTTGATTCCAATGATGCAGACAGGGAACGCAGAATCGATATGCTGAATTTTGCGGTTGAAGAAATAGACAGCCTGAAACTCAAACCAAAAGAAGACGAAACTTTGGCTTTGGAAGAAAGCCGTTTGGGACAGTATGAAAAACTGTTTTCTGTGGTGGAAGAAACTGCCGGTCTTCTTGGAGAACCGGGAGAAGGTGCTGTTGCGTTGCTGAAAAAATCTTCCTCATCTTTGCAGCATGCTTCGGCTTTGGATTCGTCATTGGAGAAACTTTCGGAGCGTCTTGAAAGTGCTTTTTATGAAGTTTCTGATATTCTTGAGGAAGTACGGTCCTACAAAAACGGACTTGTTTTTGATCCCCAAAGACTTGCAGAAGTTCAGGAACGGAGTGACATAATCTTCAAACTGAAGAAAAAATATGCTTCTTCTGTTAATGCCCCTTTGCAGGAAGTCATTGATTATGCGGAAACAGCCCGCCAGCAGCTTTCATTGCTTGAAAATTCAGGAGAGACAAGAGAACAGCTTGCTTCTGAAGTTGCAGCACTTGAGCGGGAAGTTTTTGCAAAGGCAAAGGCTTTGTCCGAAAAGCGTAATGCAGCGGCAAAGAATATGTCTGACCTTGTTGTGGAAATTCTTGCCAAACTGGGCATGAAAAACTCTGTCTTCAAGGTTTCTGTTGAAATGAAGGCCGGAGACACTGTTGCCCAAAAATGCGGCCCCTACGGTTTTGATGACATTGAGTTCCTTATAAGCGCAAATCCCGGTTCTCCCGTCAAACCGCTTGCAAAAATTGCTTCCGGCGGTGAACTTTCCCGCGTAATGCTTGCACTCAAGACAGTGCTTGCTGACGGCGATGAAACGGGAACTCTTGTCTTTGATGAAATTGATACGGGAATCGGCGGTGAAATCGGTGTTGCAATCGGTGAACACATCAGTTCGTTGGCTCAAAAAAGACAGATTTTGTGCATTACTCATCTTGCCAGCATTGCTGTTTATGCCGATACACAAATGAAGATTGAGAAATCTGTGGAAAACGGCAGTACATCAACCCATGTCCGCATGATTGACGGAGATGACAGAGTTTCAGAAATTGCCCGAATGCTTTCAGGTGATGCTGTCAGTTCTGCTTCTTTGGATCATGCCCGGGAACTTCTTCGGGCTCACGGACACTGCTGATTTCATGGACACCCGGTAAAACGATTTTTTTGAAGGAGAAGGATTTATGGCTAAGATTACAGCAGAAAGCAGAAAAGATTTTGAAGAAAAAGCACAGTCGTACAAAGATCTGGTTCAAAAATCCTTTGAAAAAGAAAAAAGCATTCTTTCATTGATTGAGCGGGACAATACGGGCATCGGATATAAAAAAATCCTTTTGTGCGAAGAAATGATTTATGTTTCCACACTTTATCTTACGATCAACAATCTTTCTGTCGCTCTTCTCCAGGCAAAAAATACAGATGCTCTCAACGAAGGACGCAAAGCACTTTACAAAGCCATTATTTATCTTGAAGAAATTGTTACTGCATCCATTGATGTTCCGTATACCGATTACGAAGACAAAGTTGCACAGATCAGCAATTTGCCTCTTGAAAAGCGTTTTTATCTTGTACGGAAACTTGGCCTTGCAATCAGGCTGATTGTTGACGCGTACGGAGACAACACCAAATGGAAATGGGCTTTTGTTGAACTTGAAGGCCGGTATGCCACAGTTGCGAAAAATCTTCTTGATTTGAAAGAAGCAGTAAAAACTTATTTTGATCCCCGCTCAAGTGATTTTGACAATACAGTGTATTACATCAGACTGATAAAACAGCTTCTTGACAAATCTGCAACAGCGTATCGCGACAAGTATGAACTTTCTACGAAACGTCTTGATGACATACGCCTTGCAATCAATTATCTTTTGGCATTGCGCCGAATCGAAGTGCTTTTAAGTGAAAAAGACAATGCTGAAGAACACAAGAAAAAAGCTCTTGTCTGGCGTGCCAAAATGGAAAAAGATCAGAAATCAGGTGTCTGCCGCTGACGGAGTTTTTCTGCAATTTCAAAGAGTTTTTCTTTGGTGTTCAGATCCGGTTCGTCAATCACTGCGTTGAGCAGCTCATTCAGAATCATCCCAAGTTCTCTGCCGCTTTCAAAGCCGTTTGCAATCAGGTCTTTGCCGCTTACCGCAAGATCCTTGAGAGAAATTGCTGTCTGTTCTGCGGAAATTTTTTCTATGCGTTCTTTGAACTCACAGAGATTTTCTGCCCAGGGTCCTTTTGAAAGACAGGCCGGAATTCCTGACATTCCGCAGACATCGGAAATACGGAGGTCAAAAAGGTCTTCCAGTGTCTTTCTGATTTCCGGTGAAGCAGGAGACGTGTCTTTTGCTCCAGGAGGCGTGATTCTGACAAGAAAGCGTCTTATTGCGGCATCAGTCCAGCTGCTTTCGTAAAAAAACATGTGCTGCTTTACAAGATGGCGGACATAGGTGGAAGTGGCTTTCGGATAGCGGAGCCGCGTCAGTATTGAATCAGTGATTTTTGCACCGGCATTGTCATGGTTGAAAAAAGTATGGATTGTTTCTCCGTTCTGTACGGAATCTTTTTTGCAGCACGGTTTTCCCACATCGTGAAAAAGTGACGCAAGACGGACTTCCTGATTCGGAACTGAATCCCTCTGATTTTCAAGCCATGCAGCTCCTTCAAGAGCCATGAACATGTGGTCAAGCACATCGTATTTGTGATGCCCTCTTGCATCAGCCTGTTCAACGCCCCGGCATGCAGAAAGTTCCGGCAGGAAAAATTCCAGAAGTCCGGCCTGTTCAAGCAGTCTGAGTCCTTGTGAAGGATTCTGGGAGCAGATTATCTTTGTAAATTCGTCCCGAAAGCGTTCTATCGAAACAGTTTTTGTCTTTTCTATTGCTGCAGGAATTGCTTTGAGCGTGGCGTCCTCAATTGCAAAACCTGTCTGGGATGCAAAACGTATTGCCCGGATCGGTCTGAGTCCGTCTTCGTTGAAACGCTCGTCAGGGTTGCCTACAGTTCTGATGATTTTTTTTCCGATGTCAGACTGGCCGTCAAAAGGGTCTGCAATGGTTCCGTCTTTCAACGAAGCCGCAATGGCATTCATCGTAAAATCGCGTCGGGACAAATCTTCCGTAATGTCGTTCGTGTAGACCACCGAGTCCGGGTGGCGGGCATCTGTGTAATCTTTTTCAAGCCTGTATGTAGTAACTTCGATTTCGTATCCCTTGAAAAGGACTGTTACAGTGCCGTGCTCAATTCCGGTGGGAATCACCTTTCTGAAAATCCTGACAACATCTTCCGGCTTTGCATTTGTTGCAACATCAAAGTCTGAAGGTTTTTTTCCGCGGATAAAATCCCTGACGGCACCGCCTACCAGGTAGGCTTCAAATCCTTTTTCTTCAAAAAAAGCGTTCATTTCTTTAAGAACAGGTGGAATTGAAATCTTGTTCATCATGAAAAAAATATACCTAAAGAAGTGTCATAAGAACAAGTGCCGTAATGTTGTACAGCGTGTGGGAAAAAACATTGCAGAAAGGGGATTTTGTTCTTGCTGCCGAAAAATGGAGAATCAGTGCAGCGATGAATGCATTGAAAAAAGCGAATATGCCCATATAAAGATGGCATGCCGCGAAAATCAGTGAGAAAAAACAGATTGTTGCAGGCAGGGGAATTTTTCTTTTTGTGAGCATTCTGAATCCTTCAGGAAGATAAAAACGGAAAAGGGATTCTTCAAAAAAAGCGTAAATGACTGTTGCCGAAACAGAAAAAAACGAGATTTCTGCATTCATTGCCGGCTGTTTGTTTGCAGAACTCCAGAGGAATCCGTTTCCTGCAAGAAGAATGAAGGTTACGGACACATAAAGTGCTTTTTGCCATGGTTTTGGAGCTTTCTTCGGATCAGATGATTGTTCGGGATGATCGGGATTTTGGGAAAAAGATTTTGTGCGCACTGTGAAAAAAACTGCAGTCAGAAAATAGACCGCAAGCTGAATGAAACTCATGTTCTGAACAACGGGGACTTCCGGTACTGTTCCTGAGAAAAAATGCAGAATGGAATTTGAAAGTGAAGGGCAAACGAAGATGAGAAAAACTGCAAAAACTTCTATAAAACTGTAAAAGGAATACTGCATTTTCTGCCCGAATATGTTAAAATTACCTCGAAGGAGTTTTTGTTTGAAACTGTTGATAATCATTGCTGTCCTGATTATTGCCTCAGTCGTGGTTTTGCGGCTGGTATTGGGAAAAAAAGGCGTAATCAGTTTTTTTACCACTGGTTTTGACAACGGTTTTAAACTTAGTGAAATTCTCCTTCTTCATCAAGTTGCTCTTACGGCACGTCTTGCCGAACCCACAGCTCTTTATTGGTCAGTTCCGGCTCTTAATCAGGGAATTGCTTACATTCTTAAGGATGCAAGAATCAGAGGTGTAGAAAATACGCCACGTGTTCAGAATTTTCTTTCCAAGCTCTACAAGTACCGGACAAAAGTTGAACTGGATCCAAAGAACAGTCACAGCCTGAAAACTACAAAAGGTCTTGCCGTTGGGCAGAAAATCCGAATTGTCGTAAAATCTTTCGGTGTCTTTACTTCTCAGGTTCTGAACAACGGACGGGAACTTGTCATTTCTTTGCCGGTTCAGAAAAATCAGGTGCTGTTCGGAGGCCATGAATGGATCGGACGGACAATAAGCATTTATCTGCAGCGGCTTGGAGATGCAGGTTATGTTTTTGATACGACGGTTCTGAATTCCGTACCTTTCGGAGGAAAGAACGCACTGTTCCTTCAGCACACTGATCAGCTTATCCGCACTCAGAAACGCAAATCCGTACGGTGTGCATGTTCGGTTCCGGCAGCTCTTTATGTTGTAAAATCTGAAACCATGAGCCGTTACAGCCTGGAAACAACTCCCGGTCTGAAGTGCATTATTGAAGACATTTCCGAAGACGGTGCCATGATCCGCATCGGCGGTATGGGACGGCGGAATATTACGATAAAACTGCAGTTCCAGTTGAATGACAAATGGATTGTCATGTTCGGAATCGTCAGGGCTGTTGAATTCAATCAGAATCTTAATCAGTCACGGCTGCATTTTGAATGCTTCAACCTGCCGGAAGTAAGCCGCAATGATATTCTGACATATGTATACAATGTTTTGCCCCAGGAACAGCGCGAAGTGTTTGAAGCTATCCAGGGCGCGGAAAATGACAGTCAGGAAGAGGCTCAGGCTGTTGCAGAAGCGGCAAAAGCTGCGGGTGTGGAAGGTGTGCCTTCCGAAGCAGACAGGTCAGAATCTGGAAATGCCGGTCAGTCAGCTGCTGATGTTGGTGCGGTTTATGGCGGAGACGATGGGGAACCTCAGTCTGAACCGGAAGACATGGTGACGGAACTGATACCTGAAATGCCCGATTCTTTTTCTTATGAAACCGGAATGGACGAAACTCTTGATCCTCTTGATAAAACAAATTCTGATCATCAATCGGAGGTTGTATGAAACGTTTGCTGTTTTCTTTTTGCTTTCTGCTGATTATTTCCAATACCATGATTTTTGCACAGACCGCGGGAAAGTCCCCTGCAGAAAACTCGGACCTGTCTTTTGAATACCGGAAATTCTTTGCTGCCGGAAACATTGCTGACAAAACTTCCGTAATCCGGACTGCGTACAGCAGCAGACTGATTTGTGACGAACTGTATGTTGATGCATTGGAGTTTGTCATAGACAATGCGGTGCTCCTGAAAAACGAAATGTTCATGCCTGAACTTGCATCTGCATGCGTGCGGGCAGCAACTCTCATAACTTTGGACAGAACACAGCTGAATCATCTGCTGATTCAGGTTTTCAACGCCTGGGACAATTCTTCAGTACGTGTTGCTTTGGCAGAAACATTTGCAGTTGTGGGCGCAGAAAACCAGACTGTCATAAAACTGATGAATGATTTCGGCCTTGAATTGGCAAAAAACTCTTCCGACACCGACGGAAGTCTTGTTTCTGCGGTAATCAATTGTCTGCTTGCTTTCCAGAAGGATTCATCTTTTGACGTACTTTTTGCATTTGCCTCAAATCCGGCTTGCTCTGAAGAACAGGTTGCCCTGTGCATAAACGGAATAAACCTGCTTACGGACACACTCAGAAGCAACGTGGCAAAAGTTCTCAGAAACGGAACTTATTCAGAAAGACTGCTGGCACTCAAAATAATTCTGGAAAACAAAAAAAATTCTGATTTTTTCCGTGCAGAAATTGCAGAAATTGCACTCTCCGGAGCAATAATATATACGGGGGATTCTTTCGGAACCCGTGAAGATTTTATTGCCCTTAAGATGGATGCGCTGAGAGAATTGCGCCGTGTCAGCTGGACCCGTTCCGGTAATCTGATTACATTGGTTTTTGAGGCCGCTTCCGAAGAATATGCAGAGGGAAACCTTTCAGAAAAGAATTTTGTGGAAATAATTCAGGCTGAAAGAGAATTGGCCGCTTTGAATGCGGGTGAAGTTCTTTCTGCTTATTTAGGGTCTTTGAATCAGCTTACGGAATCAGGAATTCCCCAGAGCAAAACAGTTGTTCTTGCTGTAATCAATGCTTTGGGAAGTTTGGGTGACAAGACCGCTTTTGATAATCTTCTGTATACTCTGTACACTCCTTATGATCAGGAAATTGTCGATGCTTCCCGCGATGCACTCGCGAGTCTGAAGTGGTAAAAAGAAATTTTAATCCGATTGTTGTTGCATCTGTTTTTTCCGCATTTCTGATTTATTCAGGTATTTTCCCGCTGAAGGTTCAGAATCCGTTCTGCAGTCTGATTCCTCCGGAGCAAGTGCGGGTTGTATCAGGCAGAGTCACTTCATCACCTTCAAAAACATCTTCCGGAAAATATTACAGGATTGTTCTTGATTGTGATGAATGCGGCTGTTCCGTAAACCAGAATCATGATTTTTTCGCGGAAGCTTCCGGAAAAATTGATTTGTATCTGAAGTCCGAATCTGTAGAAGCTTTTTTCCCCGGAAAACTTTATTCTGCGGCTGTTTCCGATCATAAGAAAAGTTTGCCTTATAACTCCGGAAATCCTTTTTTTCCTCGTCAGACAACCTTTGCTCTTGAAGCAGACAATCCCTTCTTTGTGGAGCAGGGTGCCTTGCTGAATGCTTCCGTGTTTTTTTCCCCGGACCTTTCCCAGGACGGAACTGCCGTTTTTTTTGCTTCGGGATATGAGGTTCTTGCATGGAAAGACAGGCTTTCTTTGGCAAGAGCTTTGCTGCGTCTTCAGTTCAGAAGGATTTTGTTTGCATGGGGCAGTGCAGGCGGTCTTCTTCTTGCTTTGCTGTCCGGGGCAAAAGAATACACTGATCCGGCCGTTTCGGAAGCCTTCAGACTGTCCGGCCTGTCTCACATTCTTGCTCTGTCAGGAATGCATTTGTCCCTGTTTTCTTCCATCGCAAAAAAAACTTCCTTTCCTGTTGCCGGAAAAAAATGGATGCCCTTTTGTGCACTGATGGCTTCCTTTGCATTTGTCTGGTTTGCCGGCCTTACGCCCTCACTTTTTCGCGCACTTCTTTCCATGACCATCGGTTTTGTACTGCAATGGTGCTTTGTCAGGCCGGATCCGCTGTCATTATTGTCATTGACTTTTGTCGTGCATGTGGCAATTTCTCCCGGAGACGTTACCAGTGCTGCGTTCATGCTGTCCTATTCTGCGCTGCTTGGTGTAATTCTTGGGGACAGATTCATCAAAAACCTGCTTATGCCTTTTTTCCCGAAATGGCTTTCATCAAACCTGGCGGCAGCAACGGGAGCCTTTGTATGCACACTTCCGGCTGCAGTCCGTCTTTTCGGGCAATGTACGCCCATAGGAATAATTGCAAGTCTTCTGGTAACGCCTCTGGCAACACTTTTTGTAACATCAGGACTGTGGTTTGTACTTGCCGGGTGTTTAGTACCTTTTCTTTCAATGCCTCTTGGCGTTATAATGAACAAGTTGTATGAAGCAATCATTTTCCTGGTTGCGTTCTTTGCCCGTGTACCGCCGGTGGTTTTCTGAAAAACTTTTTTGGATCGGTAGCAGGCTGTTTGTTTGAGATTCCATGAATAATGAGGAACTGATGGAAAAAATAGATTATAATTCTCCGGCTTTTCTGAAGAATTTTCTTGAAAGCAGAGGACTTTCCATGCAGAAAAAATTCGGACAGAATTTTCTGGTCAATGGAGACGCGCGCAAAAAACTGATTGATGCATTGGACATTTCTGAGAATTCCACAGTTTGGGAAGTCGGTCCCGGACTGGGCTGCATGACTGACGAAATCTTGAAGCGTGGTGCAAAAATTACCGCCTTTGAAATTGACAGAGGTTTTTCGGAGATTCTGCAGGAACTGTTCGGCAAAAACAGCAGTTTTTCTTTGGTGCAGGGAGACGTGCTTAAAACCTGGCTTTCAGAAAAGGAAGCAAAGGGTGTGCCTGACAGGTTTTTCAGCAATTTGCCTTACAACATTGCCGCAACAGTAATTGCAGACATGATCAGTCATGACGTCCGCTTTGACAAATGCGTAGTAACTGTCCAGAAGGAAGTTGCCCAGCGCATTACGGCTCCGTGCGGTTCGGAAGATTATTCCTCTTTTTCTGTTCTGTGTCAGTGGGCCTATAATGTTACGCCTCTTGCAGATTTGGGCGGCGGAAACTTCTGGCCGCGTCCCAATGTGGATTCCCGTTCTGTTCTGATGGTAAAACGGAATGATTTTCCACGTTGCGAAGATCCTGCACTTTTTATGAAGCTGCTTCGTGCAATGTTCCTGCAGCGTCGCAAGACATTGAAAAACAATTTGTCCGGTTTTGCTCCTCTTGCGGGGCGTGTTGATCAAGTTCTGTCAGAGGCGGATATTGATCCTTCCGTGCGTGCGGAAAGGCTTTCTCTTGAAGAAATGCTTCATTTGTGTGACTGCTGCAGTCGCATTCTGAAAAACTGACCGGATCAGACAGGAGTAATTTATGAGTTCAATCAAAGAAAATGTCCAGTCAATTCAGGAAAAAATGTTCAATGCATGTCTCCGTGCAGGAAGAAATCCTGAAAGTGTAAAACTGATGGCAGTAAGCAAGTTCCATCCCCAGGAAGCTGTTTTTGAGGCAATCGAAGCTGGTCTTGATCTGTTCGGTGAAAACCGTGTGCAGGAAGCAGCTGAAAAATTTCCGGAAGTGCTTGAGAAGAATCCTGAAGTTTCTCTTCATCTTATCGGCAGCCTGCAGAAAAACAAAGTGAAGCACATTGTTCCGCTTGCTTCCTGCATTCAGTCTGTGGACCGCTTTGATCTTGCGGAAGAAATTGTCAGACAGTGCGGCAAAGTTCAGCGGACAACACCGTTGAAACTGCTTTTTGAAGTTCATACAGGCGAGGATTCAAAAGCCGGTTTTACCGATTTGGATGAACTGCTTCGGACTGTTGAATTCTGTGAAGCCAATGCCGGATGCGGAATTGTTCCCGCTGGCTTTATGACAATGGCTCCTTTTACTGACGAAGAAGAATCAATCCGGGCCTCTTTCAGGAAACTTGTGAAAATCCGGAATCAGGTACAGACTCGTTTTTCTGCATTGAAACTTGATGAACTTTCAATGGGCATGAGTGCTGATTTTGAAATTGCAATTGAAGAAGGTTCTTCATTGATTCGTGTCGGAACCGCAATTTTCGGTGAACGGGTTTATGCATAAAAAAATCCTGGCTTTTCTGTGTCTTGTGACTTTTTCCTGCGGGCTCTGGTGTGCAGAACCGACGGTAAAGATCGATTCTCTTTCAGAAACTCATATTCCCGATTGGCTTTATGATTTTCGTGACGCAGAAATTGTGGCTTTCGGATCACTTCCCTTTGTAACATTGGACGTAACTTTGGGCTATACACTTGTCCGATATCTGATCAACGGATTCAATCCTGATTACATTCCGAATCCGCTGGCAAAATCTTCCGCAGCGGGAAACCTTTCTTCCGGGGAACAGATGGGAATTGCAATCACAGCGGGTGTCATCAGTCTGGGACTCGGAATCGCAGATTTTCTGATGGCAACTCACAGAAGACGGTCTTCGAATCAGGAAATACTCGAAGAAAACCAGCGGGTGCGTGAGAAGATAGAGATACTCAAATCCGGAAAAGAGGCGGACTGAATTGGCATTTGTTGAATTTGTTGCTGACAGTGATTATTTGTCTTCCGGAGCGGTACGTCTTGATGTGTATGCTTCCCAAAGAGAAGGTATCAGCCGGTCACGCCTTAAAAACGGTATTTCAAGCATTCTCGTGAATGACAAACCTGCAAAACTGTCATTCAAACTAAAGGGCGGGGAACTGGTCCGTTTTGAATGGCAGGATGAAGAAAGTCATGACATTCAGGCGGAAAACATTCCTTTGGACGTGATTTTTGAAAATGAGGATGTTGCTGTAATAAACAAGCCTCAGGGAATGGTAACTCATCCGGGAGCAGGAAACTGGCACGGAACTCTTGCAAATGCCCTGATGTACAAGTTCGGGCTTGAAGCAGACTCTTCTTTGCGTCCCGGAATTGTACACCGCCTTGACAAAGATACGTCCGGACTGATTATTACCGCAAAAAATCGGGCGGCAGAGGATTTTCTTCATGATGAATTTACCGGAAGACGGGTTTTCAAAGAATACATTGCCATTGTAAAGGGGCATCCGCCTTATCGCAGCGGGAATATTCAGAGCAGAATCGTCCGGGATCCGAAAAACAGAAAACGGTTTACAACGACAACTGATCCTGACAAAGGAAAGTTTGCATGGACAAAATACCGGTGCATTGCAGTATACGGTGATTATTCCCTTGTAAAATTGCGGCTTAAGACAGGTCGTACACATCAGATCCGTGTTCATCTGAAATCCATCGGTTGTCCGATTCTCGGAGATCCTGTTTATGCACGCAAAGATGACCGCTTTCCGCATGCAACACTGATGCTTCATGCTTTCCGGCTGGGAATTGCTGTGGAGCAGGGCGGAAAAAGGGTTTTCTTCAAGGCTCCTGTGCCGGGAAGATTTCTTCTGACGGAAAAAAAGCTTAAAGACACATGGCAAAAATCCATGGCACCTCTTTCTCCTCAGATGATTCAGAAAAGAGCAGAAAAAACTGAAGGAAAAAAAAGGTAAAAACTGATGGTGCTGATTTTTTCTGATGATTTGTCCAAACCGCAGATCCTTCATGCCGAAGATGATTTTCTGATCATGTGGAAACCTGCCGGGCTGCCTTCTGCACCGCTTGAAGATGATTCTGACAGTTCTGAAAGCGCTTTGGGTTTTGCCGCAAAACTGTTTCCCGAAGCCGGGCTTGTTGCGGGAAAAAAATCATGCGAAGGCGGATTGGTGCACCGTATAGACACGGCAACTGCCGGAATTCTGCTGATTGCCCGGACACAAAGCTTTTTTGACCACATTCAGACGGAACAGAAGGCTGACAGGTTTGAAAAAGAATATGCCGCTTTGTGTACCGTTTCGCCGGAAAAAAGGATTCCCGGTGCACCGAAGGTTTTGCTTGATTCCCCAACCGGGAACAGTTTTGAAATACGGAGCCTGTTCCGCAGTTTCGGAAAAGGCGGGGCAATGGTTCGTCCTGTTTTTGAACAATGTTCTGCTGCTGACCGGAAAAAAGCAGGAACTGTTGAGTATTGCACTTCGGTCAGGCTTTCCGATACGGGAAAAAAAGGCTTTGTCCAGGCAGATTGTTCAATAACCCGCGGCTTCCGTCATCAGGTAAGGGCTCATCTTTCATCCTGCGGTTTCCCGGTTTATGGCGATTTGCTGTATGGCGCAGAAAACCCTGCTGCGGATTCTGAATCCGCAATAAAAGAAAACATGGCTTTTTATGCGGTTGCATTCAGTTTTTTCAGCCCTGAAGGAACAAAAAAGCATTATTCCGTTGAAAAAAGCTTCTTGAATTCCGCAATCAGGTAGAATGACCCTGTAACCAGAAGCGGTTCTCCGCTTTCTGCCGCTTTTTCTGCTTCAAGTTTTATTGCTCGTGTGTAGTCCCCGGTAACAGTAACTTTTTCTGTCAGAGCGGGATCAGCTTTTCCCGAAAAAAGGGAGGCCAGATGTGCCAGATCTGATTTTTTGTTTTCGCCCGGCTTTGTCAGGACAATGGAAGAAAACAGATAGGACTTGTCCAGAATCAGGTCAATCATTCCTGAAAAATCTTTGTCTGCAGCACATGCAAAGATAAGGCGCCCTGTCTTGCCGCCAAAAGTTTTTTCGAAACTTTCCAAGGTCGTCCGAAGACTGTTTACCGTATGGGCTCCGTCCAGAACATGAAGACACGGTTTGTGACCGATTTCAAAACGTCCGGGAATGTATGCTTTTTCAAGACCGCGTTCAATGGTGGTTTCGTCTGTTGCGGGGCAAAGTTTCTTTACAACGTACGCCGCCAGCGCCGCATTTTCAGCCTGAACCAGTCCTGTCATTGCAAGATCGGCGTGAATTGGACGCGAAAAAAGGTTTTTGTATTCAATGGTAACAGACAGTTTGTGGTCCTGCGTATATGAACTTTCTGCTGATTTTACGAAATCTTCCAGAAAGAAGGCTGGCGCATTCCGTTCTTGGGAAATTTTCTCAAAAACTTTACGCACTTCAGGTTTTTGCCGCGAAAAGAAGACAGGAGTCTTTTCCTTGATGATTCCGGCCTTTTCAAAGGCGATTTTTTCAAGGGTGTCACCCAAAAATTCCGTGTGTTCAAGCTCGATGGGCGTGATGACAGAAGCTTCCGGCTGTACGACATTTGTTGCGTCCAGCCGTCCTCCGAGACCTGTTTCAAGAACGGCCCAGTCAACACCGGCTTCTTTGAAGCACAGAAATCCGTACATTGTAATCAGTTCGAACCAGGTCAGATCCCGTTCTCCCGGCAATTGTTCCGGAATGATGGAATCCACTCTTGCCACAAGAAGTCTGAGTGCTTTTTCGTAAACAGATTCATCAAAAGCTCCGTGAGCTGTTCCGATACGCTCAGAAATGTCCACAATATGCGGTGACGTGTAAAGACCGCTTCTGAATCCTGATTCTTCCAGAATGGACGCAATCATTTCTGATACTGAACCTTTTCCTTTTGATCCTGCAACATGGATTGATTTGTAATCATTCTGAGGATTGTTGAATCTGTTGCAAAGAAAACGGATTGTATCAAGCCAAAAAATGTTCTTCTTGGGTGTTCTCTCAAAATTCAGGTATGAATCAAGCCATTCCTGCAAAAAAACTACGGCACGTTTTGAACCGATTTTTTCTTCTTTCATGAGGATATTATAAAATGCAATCGGCCTAAAGTCCATTGATTATAAAACCTGTTTTCTATATAATTTACAGTGATTAAGTATATGCGGTGTTGCTGAACTTTTTGGCAATACATGGAGGGATTAAATGACAATTACCGAAATGCTCGGTCAGAGTCTTCTTCTGACTGTTCTTGGTATGGGTGTCGTGTTTTTGTTCCTTGTAATCATGATATTTTTTATGACTCTGTCAAGTAAAATTATCAGAGCCTTAAAACTTGATAAGGAAGAAAAACCAGCTCAAACGGCAGCTCCTGTGCAAAAAGCTCAGGATCAGGGTGCAATAGTTGCAGCAATAGCTGCTGCAATCCACGACAAAACGCTAAAAGCATAAGAAATAGGGGAGAATTAGAATGGCTAAAGTTGGAATTTCAGAGCTTGCTATCCGTGACGCACATCAGTCACTTCATGCAACACGCATGACCACAGCAGACATGCTTCCTGCATGTCCGATGATGGACAAAATCGGTTACAAATACATTGAAGGATGGGGCGGTGCCACATACGATTCATGTATCCGCTTCCTGAACGAAGATCCTTGGGAACGCCTCCGCAAGCTTCATGCTTCACTTCCCAACACAAAAATCATGATGCTGCTCCGTGCACAGAACCTGCTGGGTTACAAGCACTATGCAGATGATGTTGTTGATAAATTCGTTGAAACAGCAGCAAAAAACGGTATCGGATGTTTCCGCATTTTCGATGCTTGTAACGATCCCCGCAACATGGAACGTGCTACAAAAGCTGCAAAAAAATCAGGTGTTGATGTTCAGATGGCTATTTCTTATGCCGTAACACCTTTCCACACAAATGAAAAATATGCAGAACTTGCAAAAACATACGCTGACTTCGGTGCAGATTCAATCTGTATCAAAGATATGTCAGGTTTGCTTAAACCTTATGAAGCTTATGATCTGGTAAAAGCAATCAAAGCAAAAGTTGATCTGCCTGTAGAAATCCACTCTCACTCAACAACAGGTCTTTCTGTTGCTTCTCTGCTGAAAGGTATTGAAGCAGGTGCAGACATTGTTGACACAGCAATTTCTTCAATGTCAATGGGAACATCACACTCTCCCACAGAAACAATCGTAGAAATGCTCAAAGGCACACAGTACGATACAGAACTGGATACAAAAGCTCTGCTGGAAATCGCTGCTTACTTCCGCGAAATCCGCACACACTACGCTTCTCTGGAATCAAAATTCCTGGGTGCAGACACACGTATTCTTCTTTCTCAGGTTCCCGGCGGTATGCTCTCCAACTTGGAAAGCCAGCTGAAACAGCAGGGTGCAGGTGACAAGATGGACGCTGTTCTTGCTGAACTTCCCAAAGTTCACAAAGATGCAGGTTATGTACCTCTCGTAACTCCTACATCACAGATTGTTGGTACACAGGCTGTAATGAATGTTCTTATGGGACCCTACAATACAATGACACAGGATTTCCGCAACCTGCTTACAGGTAAGTTCGGTGCTCTTCCTGCTGCAGCAAATGCAGACCTGGTTAAAAAAGCTCTTGAACAGAACAAAATGGAAGCTCCTGTTACATGCCGTCCTGCAGACCTTATTGAACCCGAATGGGACAAAATGGTTGAAGAAGCAAAGAAAAACGGCGGAAACGGTTCTGACGAAGATGTTCTTACATATGCAATGTTCCCCAATGTTGCTCCCAAATTCTTTGCAAGCCGTGACAAAGGTCCTATCGATGCACAGACAGCATTCGGAAAGAAACCTGAAGCTCCTGCTGCTGAAAACAAGGGCGGTTCATACACAATCAGTGTAAACGGAACTTCATACAATGTTACAGCTGGTCCTGCCGGTGACAACATGAGTGTTACTGTTAACGGAACTGCTTACAATGTAGCATTCGGTGCAGCCGGTGCCGCTTCTGCAACTGTAAAGAAAACAGTTGTTTCCGGTGGTGCTGACCTCAAGGCTCCTGTTGCAGGAACAGTCCTTAAAATGATTGCTTCAGAAGGTGCTCAGGTAAAATCAGGTGACACTGTTGTCGTCCTCGAGTCGATGAAAATGGAGATTGAAGTAAAAGCAACTGCAGATGGTCCTATCAGTTTTGCTGTTAAACAGGGTGATTCTGTAACAGCTGATCAGAAAATCGCTTCAATCGGTGGTGGAACAGTTGTTGTAGAAGAAGCTGCTCCTGCACCTCAGGCTGCTGCTGCTCCTGCTGCTCCCGCATCTGCAGGTGGTACTCCTTTGAAAGCACCTGTTGCAGGTACATTCCTGAAAGCAATTGCTTCAGAAGGCGCTGCAGTAAAATCCGGTGACACAGTTATCGTTCTCGAGTCTATGAAAATGGAAATCGAGGTAAAAGCAACAGCTGCAGGTACTGTACACTTTGTTGCTTCTGTCGGTTCATCTGTTAACGCAGATCAGGTTCTTGCAGAAATCAAATAAGTGGAGACGCAAATGCTTGGTAAAAAAAATAAAGCAACAACACAGACAGTACGTGCAATGTGTGTAATTCTTGCCATTGCCGCTGTGTTTTCCTGCTTTTCAACCGTTTTTGCCGCTGATTCAACAGAATCAGTTGCTTCCGCAAGAACGGCAGATAAAGCAATAGTCAAAGGGTCTGAAAAAGTTCCCTTTATCTCAGTTTCTCAGTTCATTCAGAACATTGGTAAATCAACTGGTATTTATCAGCTGATTAAGGGAGAAGCACCTGCTACACCCCATGTAGAATCAGACGATCCTTTCGCTGATGTAGTTGCTCCCGGTTGGCAGAAACTTCTCATGATTGCAATCGGTTTCCTGATTGTTTACATGGGTGCTGCAAGAGGTTTTGAGCCTCTGCTGCTGATTCCTATCGGATTCGGTACAATCCTTGTAAATATTCCCGGTGCAGGAATGTATGCTGAAGGATCCGGTATGCTCCGCATCATTTATGATGCCGGTGTAGGTAACGAGTTCTTCCCAATGCTTATTTTCATGGGTATCGGTGCAATGACAGACTTCGGTCCTCTTATTGCAAACCCGAAAATGGCTCTGCTGGGTGGTGCTTCTCAGTTCGGTGTTTTCTTCACACTGTTCGGTGTTGCTCTGCTCAACTTTATTCCCGGAATCGATTACACAATGTTCCAGGCATCAGCAATTGCCATCATCGGTGGTGCTGACGGTCCTACATCAATCTATGTTTCCGGAAAACTTGCTCCTGAAATGATGGCTGTTATTGCTGTTGCTGCTTACTCATACATGGCACTGGTTCCCATGATCCAGCCGCCTATCATGAAAGCTCTTACAACAGATAAAGAACGCCACATCAAAATGAAACAGCTTCGTCCTGTTTCAAAAGCAGAAAAAGTTCTGTTCCCCTTGGTACTGCTCTGTCTGTCAATCCTTCTGCTGCCTCCGTCAGCACCTCTTATCGGTATGCTGGCATTCGGTAACTTCGTAAAACAGTGCGGTGTTGTAGAACGTCTTGCAAAAACAATGGAGAATGAACTTCTGAACATTGTTTCTATTCTGCTTTCACTGGGTGTTGGTTCACAGATGACTCCCGAAAAAATCTGTAACCTGAACTCTTTGGGAATTATTGCTCTCGGTCTTTGTGCATTCGCTGTTGCAACTGCAACTGGTGTTCTTATGGCAAAACTGATGAACCTGTTCCTCAAAGACAAGATCAATCCTCTTATCGGATCTGCCGGTGTTTCTGCTGTTCCTATGGCAGCCCGCGTTTCCAACAAAGTCGGTCTTGAATACGATCCCGGTAACTTCCTGCTGATGCACGCCATGGGACCGAACGTTTCTGGTGTTATCGGTACAGCTGTTGCTGCAGGTGTATTTATTGCTACCTACGCTCGCTGATAATTTTCCGCTTGAAACTTGGTTTTGAGCGGAGGATATGCACTTGCATATCTGAACAAAGCACTTTTTGAATCGGGTCGATTTGATCCGGCTTGAAAGGTGCTTTTTTTTTTGCTTGTGCAAAATAGAATAAGGGATTATGCTATGGACTAGTTGAATTTTGAAACTTTCATATGTTCAGGGTGGGAAAAACATGGATTTTTCAGCATTTACAAATTCTCTTGGTTGTCCTTTTTGTATAATTGATTCAAAGACGGAATATGCTTTGCAGCAGATGAATCCTGCTTTTTCTAATCTGTTTTGCCTGGATTCCCAATCAGAAAACAAATTGTCTGACTTTCTTCTTCCAGGGGATTTGAATTCATTTAAAGAAAAAATACTTGAAAACAAATGTTTTTCTTACGACGGCCGTGCAAAAGACAAAAACGGGCATATGCTGTTTCTTCATTTTGAATGTTCTCCTCTTGAAGAGGAAGGTGCTTTTTCCTGTATCTGTATTGATGAAACAGAAAAGAAACGTGCCCAGAATTTTCTTGCTGAAAAAGAAGAAAGACTTCGTCTTGGTGTTGAAGATGCACATTTTGGCGTTTGGGAATATGATCTTGCTACAAACACAATGATTCATTCTTCCGCACTGCTGAAAAAGATGAATTTGGAATACCAGATTGAAGATGTTGCAGAGCATTTCGTTTCTACAGGCCGCATTCATCCGGATTCGCTTTTTCCCTATCTTGAAGTTCATGAAGCACTGCAGCGTGGTGACCCGTCGGCAGAAGCAGACATACGCTTTTTTTGCACGCAAGATGACTGCCGTTGGATTCATATAAAGTACACCACGATTTATGATGATGAAACTGGTTCCCCCATAAAAGCGATCGGAACGGCTGTTGATATTACAACCCAAAAAAATGCTCAGTTCAAATCTCTGATGGACGAAATGTATCGGAAGGCAATGACTTCTGACGCACTTTATCTTATCGAAGTTAACATCAATCAGAATATCGTGGTCAAAAATGACGAAAGATTGAACAACCGCCTTGGAAAATCAATTTCAGCGTTCAGACAGCTGGTGGAAACTATGGCTGCAAAAATGGTTTATGAAGATGATCAGCGTGTTTTCTTGTCATCTTTGTCAAAAGAAAACCTTCTCGGTCTGTTCCGTTCTCGCCGCCAGAATTTTACCTTTGACTACAGAATTGTGGTTTCTGAAGAAGAAGTGCAGTGGACCCGTGTTTACGGAAGTTTTGTAATGGAACCGCTTATGGGTGACATCTGCCTTCTGATGTATGCCCGCAATATTAATGACGAAAAAGCCAGGGAACGCGCGCTTAAAGAAGGTGCAGAAAAGGATTCTCTTACACAGCTGTACAATCGTGCCACAACTCAGCATAAAATTGATTATGAACTGGGCGTTGCGGCTGACAATGATCAGAATTGTGTGCTTTTCATGATTGACCTGGATGACTTCAAAACCGTGAATGACAATTATGGACATTTGTACGGAGATGCTGTTCTTTGTGAAATCACTTCAAGAATCAAGTCCGTATTCAGGGAAACTGATGTGATCGGTCGTGTAGGCGGTGATGAATTTGCAGTTTTTCTCCGCAACGTACCTTCTCTGGAATTTGTTGAAAGCAAAGCTGATGCACTTTGTTCAGTAATGCAGAAACCCATGACTTTTGATACGGAAGACCGTTCTGTTTCGGGTTCTGTTGGAATTGCACTTTCTCCCAAACATGGAAACACTTTCAAAAATTTGTATGAATGTGCTGACGAAGCTCTGTATCAGGCAAAAGATGCGGGTAAAAACTGTTTTGTTGTTTTCCGGAATAAACTGAAAATTTGATTTTCTGATTGGTTTTTCAGATTTCTTTAAGAAAACTCCTTTATACCGACATTATGCGTATATTACTTGTAGAAGACGAAAAACATTTGTCTCAGGCTTTGAGCGAACTGCTGAAAAAGAAACAGTATTCTGTTGATGCTGCTTATGACGGAGAAACCGGACTTGAGTATGCAAGAACCGGCGTTTATGACCTTATAATTCTTGACATAATGATGCCTAGAATGAACGGAATTGAAGTTTTAAGGCATATCCGCAATGAAAAGAATTCAGTTCCGGTGCTGATGCTTACAGCCCGTGACGAAGTTGAAGACAAAGTTAGCGGCTTGGACTACGGTGCTGACGATTACATGACAAAGCCTTTTTCTACTGACGAACTTTTGGCTCGTGTACGCGCACTTTTGCGCAGAAAGGGCGAAGTTGTTGACGAAGAGCTGACTGTGGGTGACATTACCCTTAAACTCAAACGCAATGAACTGTGCAGCGGAAATGATTCTGTCAAACTTTCGCTTAAAGAATTTCAGATTATGGAACTTCTTATGTATAATCCCAATCAGATTATTACAAAAGAGAGAATTATCGAAAAGATTTGGGGTGGAGACTCTGAAGCTGAATACAATAATGTGGAAGTTTACATTTCTTTTCTCCGCAAAAAAATTCAGTTTATCGGGGCAACTACAGAAATCAAAACTTCCCGCGGATCAGGCTATTCATTGAATGTATAAAAGATTATGGATGTAATCAAAAAACTTCAGATTAAATACATTGTATCAATTGTCTTCATTCTGACTCTTTTCTTCGCATTGGTCATCGGGGTAATCAATATCAGTACTGTCCGCAGCAATGAACGTATGAACAGGGCTGTGCTTTCCCAAATGGTAGAAAATGACGGTTACCGCTACGGACCTTTTTTTCTTGCGGCAAAGAAAAACAGCAGTGTGCGGATGGATTTTTTGTTTAAAATTGATACGGAAAAATCTGAGAAAATGCCTTTCCGAGATGAAGTGTCCGATGAAAATTTTTTAAGACGGACTGACAGAAGCGGTAATGATCAGCTGCTGAAAGAAAAAAAGGAAAATATCGATATATTTGAAGTTCAGCCGCCCAGTTTTGAAAATTCTTCTCTTTCCCTTAGGGATTACACATTCAATTTTTCAATGAACGAACCTTTTGCTTCGGATTCCGTGCGGAATTTTTTTGCTGTGAAATTAACTCCGGCGGGTGAAATTCAGGAACTGGTTTCCGAGTATCCTGTGCACTTGACCGACGAAGAAATTGAAGATCTTGTTTCATCTGTTGTAAAAAAATCAAGAAATTCCGGTCTGTACAACGGATTCCGTTACCTGATCGGCGAAAAATCCTATGGTTTCATTGCCGCTTTTGCTGATACGCGCAGTGAAGCAAACGTACAGTCCCGCATGTGGCGAATTTCTTTGAGACTGTACGGGCTTTGTCTTCTGATTACGGTTTTTATGGCTTTTCTGTTTTCAATTTGGGCTGTCAAACCTGTAAAAACTGCGTTTTTCAAGCAGAAACGCTTTGTTGCTGATGCCAGTCATGAACTGAAAACACCGCTTTCTGTTATTTCTGCAAATTTGGACGTTCTGACTTCTGAAATCGGTGAAAACAAATGGACCGGGTACATAAGAGATGATGTAAGCCGCATGAGTTCTCTCATCAAGGATCTGCTGTATCTTGCAAAAACTGATGCAGAGGGAACAAAAATGCAGTTCAGTCAGTTTGATCTGTCTCGTGCAGTTTTGAGCGCAACATTGCCTTTTGAAAGTTCAGGATTTGAAAAAGGAATGATTATCGAAACTGACATTGCACCGAATGTTTCTTTTGTTGGTGATGAAAACCGGATAAAGCAGATAATCATCATATTTTTGGACAATGCTCTCAAATATTCCGCAGAAGGTGCAACAATCACTGTAAAACTTGTTGTCAACGGCAACAAAAAAATCGTTTCCGTGCGCAATACCGGAGAAGGAATCCCATTGAAAGAGCAGAAACGCATTTTTGAACGCTTTTACCGCGTGGATTCTTCAAGAAACCGTGAAACAGGCGGCTACGGGTTGGGGCTTTCAATAGCAAAAACTGTGGCTGAAGCTCACCATGCAAAAATCCTCCTGGACAGTGTGGAAGGTCAGTACACTGAATTTTCCCTTGTTTTGTAAAGGGCCTTTGCAAAAAAACCGATATTCACACTATGAAAACACTAGTGTTGCTTTATGCGCCGGTTGACGAGCCGGTGGTTCTGAATAAAGTTGTTTCATGGGCAAAAAAAATTACACCCGCTGCAGATGCTGTTGAGATTTGCGGTCCCTATGCAGAAAAAATGTTTACAAATCCTCAGAATGATTTTTGCGGTTCTCCGGAAGTCACTCTGTGCCGCAAAGAACTGCGTACCGGCTCTGACTTGCTTGCACTGATTGCTTCCTATAGGGAAAGCGGATATGAGAATGTTGTTTTTGCATTCGCTGACTGCCCGTTCCTGAATGTTGAACTTACAGAACAGCTTTTGGCGCAGCATCTGGAATACGGTGCAGAATACAGCCTTCAGGAAGGATTTCCTTTCGGGCTTGTGCCTGAAATCCTCAATACAGGAACTGCGAAAATTCTTTCTTCTCTTATTTCATCAGGCAAAAACCAGAAAATGAAAGAAGAAGCTGAAAAAGCTTTGGGCAACAGCACCATTTTTTCAGTTATAAAGACAGACATAAATTCTTTTGAAATAGAAACCCTTGTTGCTGAAGAAGATTTCCGGCTTTTCAGGCTGGATTTTTCTGTCCGGACAAAGAGAAACAGGCTTATGTGTGAGCGGGTTGAGTCACTAATAAAAGACAAAAACCTTTCAGCCCTTGAAATTTGCCGCACAGCAGCAGCTGATCCCCTTGTTCTGCATACACTGCCGGCTTATTTTTCAGTGGAAATCTGTTCCGAACCGGCACAGAAATCAGTTTATCAGCCTTTCAGTCCTGACGAAGTTTCTCCGCAATTCATGGATATAATGCAGTTCAAACAGTTCATGGCCGATGCCGCATCTTTTTCAGGTGACGGCGTTGTTTCGCTTTCCGTGTGGGGCGAGCCTCTCCTTCATTCGCAGCTGCCTGAATTTGTAAAAAGTGTTCTTGGCTATTCAGGTTTTTCGGTGCTGATTGAAACTTCCGCAATCTCCGAAAATGACGAAATGCAGAAAATCTGTGATCAAGTTTCTGAAATTGCGGAAAAATGCGCCCCACGTACAAACGGTTATGCGCCTGTAATGTGGATTTGTCAGCTTGATGCGGCTACACAGGATGTTTATGAACAAATGCACCCGGAAACCTGCGCAAAACTTGAAACGGTCCAAAAAAATGCGGCAATTCTTGAAAAAGCTTTTCCCGGTTCGGTTTACCGGCAGTTTGTGCGGACCACAATCAATGAAAATCAGCTGGAAAGCTTTTTCCGCGGAAACCAGAACCGGCTGATTCAAAAGTACGATTCGTACTGCGGTTTCATGCCTTGTCTCAAACCGGCTGATCTTTCGCCGGTCACACGGAATCCATGCTGGCATTTGCGGCGTGACATGACGATTCTTGCAGACGGATCTGTTCCCCTTTGCCGGGAATGCAGAAAATCAGAAATTATCGGCAACGTTTTTGCCCAAGGTGTTGCAGATCTTTGGGAAATTTCAGCAGATGTCCTGAAAAATCATCTTTCAGGAAAATATTCTCCATTATGTGAGCTTTGCGATGAGTACTATACCTACAACTTTTGATCAGAATCAGGTTGAGAGAACGGTTCTCGCCGGAAAAGAAGAGCCTGAAATCGTCAGAACTCCGCTTTCTGTAATCCTCCTCTGCCGGAACGGAGCAGCTCTCAGATCCCGGAATCTGCAACTTCTGCTTTCAACCGGATTCCGGAAAATCGTTTCAATTGAAGTGGGCGGATTCAATTACAAATTGGCTGAATTGTCGCGCCGCTATCCAAGTGTTACTTTTATTATTCCCCAACAGCCGGTGACCGTCGGTGACATGATCAATTTGGGAATGAATGAGGTTCCTGACGGAGATGTTCTTGTTCTTTGGGATGACATGACTTTTCTTCCCCGTTCTCTTTCGGAAAGAGCGTTGTCTTCTTTCATGACAAAGAAAATTCTGTGTACGGCTCCTATGATGCAGGATTTTCAGGGACAGAATATTCCTGTAAAAATGAGTCCTCAGATTGTGAACAAAGCATTGGATGTGAATGCTCGGAATGTTACTCAGGATCAGGATTCCACTTTGTTTCCCTTTGATTTTACCGGAATTTATGATAAATCCAAATTCATCCGCTGCGGAGGTTTTGATTACACGATCAAATCTCCATATTGGCAGAATCTTGATTTTTCACTTCGTGCATGGCTTTGGGGCGAAGAAATCAGAATTTCACATCATCTGAAATTTTCATACGAAGAAAATTATTCTCCTGTTGATTCAACCCCGGATGAATCGGAACTTTGTTTCTATCTTAAGAATATTGCTCCGAAATTTGTTCAGGATTACGCATACATTCCGAAAAAACTGTTTTTCCGGTATTGGCGTCAGCGGGGCGGCTCTTTTGCAGACAGTCTTGGTGCCTTCAAAGATGCAAGAGAATGGGTGGAAAAAAACCGTTACAACTTCAAAACTGATTTTGTCCACTTTATTTCTGATTGGGAGACTCTTTAGGAATGACTGTTCTGATTGTTCAATGCCGGCTCGGTTCCACAAGACTGCCTCAAAAAGCTCTTCTGCCTTTCGGTAATGGAACGCTGATTGAGCGGACCATGCAGGTAATGCATTGCGTCAAAGCTGATGCATATTGTCTTGCAACCGACGAATCTTCTTTTGAGAAACTGGCTCCACTTGCGGAAAACAACGGTTTTGACATTTTTGCCGGCAGTCAGCAGGACGTTCTCAAACGTTTCTGTGACGTTATCCGCAAATACAATGCTGATACAGTTCTCCGCGCAACCGGCGACAATCCTTTTCTTTTTGCAGACGCTGCCGCAGAATCTCTTGAAGTTTTTGCAGAACTCAAAAAAAACGGAAACTGCGATTATTTCACTTTTTCCGGGCTTCCCCACGGCAGCGGCATAGAAGTTTTTGATGCCGAATCCCTTCTTAAGGCAGCCCGGCTGACTGACGACCCTTTTGACCATGAACATGTGGGGCCCGCATTGTACCGGCATCAGGACACTTTTTCCTGTGTTTTCATGGACGCGCCTGCAAAATGGAATCATCCTGAACTCCGTACCACCGTTGACACATTCGGAGATTACCGGCGTGCGGTTCAAAGAAACAGAACAGCTTCGGAATCCGGCGTCAATCTGATTTGTCTTGAAAATTCCCAGAAAATTCTTGACGTAATTGAACAGTCCTCCAAAAACAGAAGACAGATGCTGGTTGTTCCCCAGTTTTCAAAAGGTCATGGAACAGGACATCTTCGGCGTTGTCTCCAAATAGCAGCTGAAACAAAGTGCGACATTTTTCTGCCGGCAGCTGACGAAAACTTCTCTCCTGTTGAAAACACAGATTATCTTGTTTCCCAATATTCAATCAATCCGGACATGATTGTACGGACTTTGCCTGAAGTTTCCCAACTGAACGACGAACCGTGTCCGCCTTACGATCTTGTTGTATGTGACAAATTCATGCTTTCCTGTGCTGAAGCTGAGTATTTCAGACAGTTGGGGCCCCTTGTCTGCATTGACGAAGGTTCTGAATTTCATGACAAAGGAGATTATCTTCTTGATGTGATTCCTTCTCCTTTGCTTGACAGAAATCCCAATATGGCCAATCCCGGTTTTGTTCCAATGCCAAAAAACAATAGAAACTGCGGAACCGAAAAATCCGTTCTTGTGGTTATCGGCGGGGAAGATCCTCTTGATGTTACGGGAAAACTTGAAAAGGCCTGCAAAAAAGCCGGATTCGATGTGACATGCGTTACAAAAGAAAATCCTGTCAGCAATCTTAAAGAAGAACTTTATAAATTCAGAACAGTAATCACACATTACGGTTTTACGGCTTTTGAGGCTCTCGGTGCCGGCTGCAGAGTGATTCTTGTTGCCACAACGCCTTTGCATGAAAAACTTGCTTTGTCTTACGGTTTTCCGTGTTTTTCCGCAAAAGATCTTTCGTCTCAGAATGCAGTGGAACGGGCCGCAGAAAAATTTCTTCAGCGCTGCAATGATTCTGACAAAGATTTACTGTTGAATGCTGAAACTTTCAGTGAAAATAACCGCGAAAATGATGAAGTTCCGAAAAAACTGTCCGGTTTTCTGACAGAGCTTTCTTTCGGTGTACGCCGTTTCTGCCCTGTCTGCAAAAGCAGCTCCGATGATGAAATTATGGCACGCACGAAAAAATCAACTTTCAGACGTTGCGGAAAATGCGGAATAATATATCTTTCCTGGTGCTGCAAAAAAGAATCAGATTATCAGAAAGATTATTTCTTTTCCGAATATAAAAAGCAGTACGGCAAAACCTATCTTGAAGATTTTGATTCAATCAAGACACAGGGAAAAAGGCGTGCTGCAATAATCGGAAGAATGCTCGGAAAACAAAGAATGAAAACCGGAGAGAAAAAAACTGTTCTTGATGTGGGTTGCGCTTACGGGCCTTTTCTGCAGGCTGCCGCTGAAGAAGGATTTGAGCCTTTCGGAACTGACATTGCAAAAGATGCAGTTGAATACGTAAACACCAGACTTGGGTATAAAAGTGCAGTCTCTGCTTTCCCCGATTTTGATCCTGCCGCCGCTTTGCATGAAAATTCTTTTGATTCTGTTACCATGTGGTATGTAATAGAACACTTTGCTGATTTGGACAGTGTTCTTACAAAAATATCTTCCATTACAAAAGATGGTGGCGTTTTTGCTTTTTCAACACCGGCCGGTGACGGAGTTTCAGGAAAATTCAGAAAACAGGGATTTTTTGAACAAAGTCCCACTGATCATATCAGTATTTGGGAAAAGAAAAAATGCCGAAAAATTCTGGAGAAATATGGATTTTCAGTGGAAAAAATCGTTTCCACAGGGCATCATCCGGAACGTTTCCCGTTCAAGAACGCTTCCTCTTTTAGTGGAATACTGCTTTTCATAAGCAGATTGTTCAGATTGGGCGACACATTTGAAGTGTATTGCCGTAAAAACACCAACGCAAAAAAAATCTGAGAGGTTCATTATGGCTCATGTTTTGATTTTAGGTGCAGGGCTCATGCAGAAACCTGCAATCGATGCTGCAAAAAAACTCGGTTTTACCACTGTTGTGGTGGATGCAAATCCTGCTGCAGTCTGCGTACCAATGGCTGACCGTTTTGAACCTGTTGACCTGAAAGACAGGGAAAGCCTTCTGTCTTTGGCTTTGGAGCTTAAAAACGAAGATACGCTTGCAGGTGTTTTTACGGCCGGAACTGATTTTTCTGCAAGTGTGTCATACATTACGGAAAAACTGGGACTTCCCGGACACAGTTTTCAGGCGGCCTGCAACGCAAGTGACAAAATCCTCATGCGCCGCTGTTTTGCAGCAAACGGTGTGCCTTCTCCTGTTTTTTTTGAAGTATCAAAGGAACATTGTTCAATGCAGGCCGACGAACTGCTGATTGCTGCCGGATTCCATTCTTTCCCTCTGGTCGTAAAGCCGGTAGACAACATGGGTGCCCGTGGTTGCAGAATGATCCAGTCTCCTGACGACCTTATGGATGCTGTCAACATTGCCGTAAGTTATTCCAGAACAGGCCGCGCAATCCTTGAAGAATACATGGACGGTATCGAATTCTCAATTGATTCCCTCGTTTTTGACGGAGAAATGACAGTTACAGGATTCGCTGACAGACATATTTTTTATCCCCCGTACTTTATCGAAATGGGACATACTTTGCCTTCTGCTGTTTCCGAACGGGACAAGAAAGCACTTTTTGAGGCATTTTTCAAAGGCGTAAAAGCCTTGGGACTTACCCACGGAGCCGCAAAAGCAGACATAAAAATGACCAGCAAAGGACCAATGCTCGGTGAAATTGCTGCCCGTCTTTCAGGCGGTTACATGTCAGGCTGGACATTTCCCTATGCATCAGGGCTTAATCTAACGGAGCAGGCTTTGCTTCTGGCATTGGGTAAAAAGCCTTCAGAACTTATTGAGCAGCGGCAGAAAACTGATTGCTCCGGCATTTGGGAAATTCCATGCAGAAATACAAGTGCAGAGCGTGCCTGGATTTCTGTTCCCGGTACAATCGACCAGATTTACGGACTTGAAAAACATGCACAGTCTTCGTTTGTTGAAAATCTTCTTCCAAGATCAATACAGAACGATGAGGTTTCATTTCCCCAGAACAATGTGGAAAAATGCGGAAACGTCATCTCATGTGCTCCGACCCGTGAAGAGGCTGTGGCAACTGCCCACATGGTAATAAAAAATATTGTCCTTCGTCTCAAACCTGAACAGAAAGTTACAGATGATTTTCTTTCCCTTGTTCCCGGAACTGATTATCCGCCGGCAGCTTATCCTCTCAGTCATGAAGTAATTCTGCGAATTGACGAAATTCCCGAAACTGATCTGATTACAGATGACGTAAACCTGCTTGCCTTTATTCCCGGCTTTCTTCAGCCTTATGCGGATACCGTAGTTGATTGGAACCGGCGTACAATCGCTGCTTCTTTGGATATGTTTTCAAAGATTTGTCCAAAATTCAAACCTCTTAAAGCAAAAACTTTCTGGCGGTATCTTCTCAGAGGCGGAATTCAGGGAATCCTTTATCTTGCAGATTCTGCTGCTTTGAAAACGGAGGACGAAAATTGAAATTGAAAACAAAAACAATTGTGTCCATTTTATTGTGCCTGTTTTTCCTGTTTTCACCTGCTGCAGCCCAATCTTCGGCCGAAAACGATGATAACCTTGTGTCTCTTACTGAATTTGCCCGTGACAACGATATTTATCTTTATTGGGATTCTCTTTCCCAGAGCGGCATGCTTCAGAAAAACGGACACACAATGAGTTTCCGCCTTGATGAACAGATTGCAGTTCTTGATTATCAGACTGTTTCCGTCGTAAGCAGGCCGGT
>JAKSTU010000129.1 GCA_024402435.1 Treponemataceae bacterium | reverse complement strand
GTTTCATAGTTGTTCTCCTTCGAGTACTTTGTTGCGGTAGTCGGTGAGTTCTCCGTGGTGGACGGATGCGAACTCTTCTATGGCAGTTCTTATGTCGCTTTCGGTAAGCCACATGCCGTGTTCTTCACGAAATCTGCTTCGCACATCTTTCCATGCGGTTTCGTGAGCTATGTCCACGCCTCTTAGGGAGAGGGGCGGAAAGAGCAGGTTTCTAATCAGTTCTTCGAGATGAGTTTTGATCTCGGTTTCGGTTAAGGGCGGTTTGTTTTTGTCAATCCACTCTTTGACCTTCGGCGGAAGAGGGATCTCTCCTTCGTCTTCGCCGACGGTTACCCTCACTACTGCGTTGAAGTAGCTGCTGCGCGAGGGAAATCCTCTTCTTCTGATTGACTTTTCAAGTTTTTTGAAAAGTTTTGGATTCAATCGGAAGTGACATAAGGCTTCGTTTTCTTTTTTACTCATGATTTAGCCTTTGTTTTTAAATGGAGGTATCAAGTATCTTGTATCATGTATCACGCTGTTTTTGAGGAAAAAGGTGATAGGGGGGTGCAGATTTTTTCCGTTTTTTTCTTTTTTGAAGGTAACATTTCCAATCTCATTTATAGTATGAGTTACAAATATTAACAACAAGAAAGTACACCGGCAGCCTGACACTGCTTTGCTTGAAGAAGTGTCCGGCTCGCTTTTACCCCGGCTATTCTTTTTTCCTGATTTTAGGCATGATATCTGATATCTGATATCTGATATCACTTTTTTCATTTCAGCCTGATTTTCTCTTCCGTTTGGATTTTGAAGTTCAATCCTTCGTCCGATTTTGTGCAGATTTGTGTTTTTCCGTGAAGCTTCTCATACGGTATTCGGCTCTCTCAGTCGTTCGCCGTTTTTTGTTTGAGGCTTTGGAACTTCGTTCTGCACAAGCTGAAATGGTCTTTGCATGCAGATTCCCCGGATAGTTTTTCGGGAGTGTCTGCGTTTTTTTCGGCAGCCGCTGCAGAGAGTTCCAAAGGGAATTGTTCTCTGCAGCTTTTTCTGCCGGCTGATCAGGCGTTTGTCCTGCCGGG
>JAKSTU010000128.1 GCA_024402435.1 Treponemataceae bacterium | reverse complement strand
TCCGGGATTAACCTGCCTGCATTATTTCTTTTGGATCTTCGGAGTTTGTTTTTGTATCTCTGCGGCGTTTTCGGCAGTTATGACAGGAACGCCGGTTTCGCTTTCAAGTTTTTTGCGGGCGTCTCCGGCGATTTTTCCTCCGCGTTTTGCGATTTGTTTGTTCTGCTCAAACGTTTCCGGCTGTTCTTTCTGACTTATCTGTGTTGTTGAGGCTTCTGCTAACATATTTAAGACGAGTTCTAAGTCCGTCATATTGTCGCGGAGGTTTTCTTTTTTGAGGTTTTTGAGTGTCTTGTACTGTTTGGTGGTCATGCCTGACCATGCTTTGCTTATTTCGTCGGTGAGGATTGCATATTCTATTCCTTTTTCTACGCCGCGTTTTTCCCATTCGTCTGTTAAGGTGTTTCTGATGCGGATTGATAAGAGTCTCTGGTGTATCCAGTCTTCGCTGTATCCTTTTTTGAGATAGGTTTCCAAAGCTCTGTCGATGGCGAGTTCGGGGTCGATGGTTTCTTCGATGCGTTCTTTTCCGACACTGGCTAACCAGAGTTTGAAGGGTTCTGCTTTTTTTGAAGGGATGCTCTGAATTATGCGTAAGAGCTGTTCGGTGTTTGCGACATCGGTTAGGCGCTGTTTTCCGTCGGCTGCTGTCATTTTCAACTGCTTACAATTTGTAAGCAGTTCATTTCCTTCTTCTATGAGCCGTTTTTTTATGACTGCCCAGTAGGTACTTGCTCCGCGCTGTGTCTGCTGTTCGGTCAGTGCTCCAACGACGTCAACGATAGAGAAGTACCACTCTTCTTCACTTTCGTTCCAGACAGTTCGTATCTGTTTGTCGTCGAAGAGTTTCGGGGTGAGGTTTTGTCTATGATTTTCTGAAGATGCGTTCCCTGCCATGCAATTATAATAGGTGTGCTTCGGTAATTAAGATTTGGAGTAAGAGAGATGAGATACAGCGGCGAGAAAAAAGAGGACAGCTCAATATACGCAGATATCAGCTCTTCAGCGTTTCATGTGAAACCTTTTGACTTCATTTGAGTGTCAGGACGCAGCAGGATTTCAGATGCGGGATGAATTGTTTCTAA
>JAKSTU010000127.1 GCA_024402435.1 Treponemataceae bacterium | reverse complement strand
TTTTTGCTGTTTCTGCAAGTATTTCAGGCTCCATTGTCATCGTACTTTGTGCAGCATCAAGGCTCTGTTCTGTCATACCGGTAACAGTAAACTGCCCACGGCTTGCCATATCTGTAAGTTTTTCAGATGTCAGAACAATTGCGGCATCAAGATTTTCTTCATTTTTATCTGCAAAACGATTATCAGGAAGATTGTATTTTGTAATCTTTTCGTCAATGTTGGAAATCTGCTCGGAAAGATAATCAATTCGTTTCTGAATTTCAAGTTTATTTGACATTGATGTTTCAGGTGCGTCATACTTTGCAAAGAGTTCCTGTCGCTGTGCAGTAAGTTCTGCCTTTTTGTCAGAAAGACAATCTACAGATGCCCGGCTGAGCCTGTCCATTGCATCGGAAAATACAGCTCTGCGTTCTGTATTCATGCGGATTCTGAAACTCTTTACTGTATCGCTCAAAGCTACAACACGGTCAAGCTTGTGCTGAATGACCTGCGATTTTGCAGAAAACGAATTGATCTTATCAATACTTGCATCAATCTTTTGACTGCACTTCGGGATTTTTACATCAAGAATTTTCTGAATACGCTTTTCGTTCTTTTCAATCATGCTCTGCACAAGCGGAAACTCTCCGAATGTTTCTTTCAGAAATCTGTTTCGGTCCGAAAGCTGCTGTGCCTGCGCTTTCAGACCTCCGATTTTTTCCCTTAAACTGTCAACCTTATCGGTTTCGGCGGCAATCTTGCCGTCAAGAGAATCAATTCTGCTCTGATGATGCTGTGCTTTGGCATTCAGAAAAGGAAGAAGCTTTTTCGGACGCTCCGCCTGTTTCTGTTGACGGAGTTTTTCTGCTTCATCCTGTACCGGTGCCGATGTTTCTGTTTTCTTTTCTGTATCCTGTACGGGCATAGTCTACCTCACTTTCTCTCATGGCGGAGTTTACGTTCCTGATTATCATGAAAAGCATGATTCTGCTGTCGGATTCTGTCTGCGGATGCATTCAGTTTTTCTCTGTTAAAAACAGCTTCATGATTGTTGACGACAAATTCTTTTGCAAGCTCTTTCTGAATGGCTGCGGTATCACAGAACCA
>JAKSTU010000126.1 GCA_024402435.1 Treponemataceae bacterium | reverse complement strand
GTTACAGAACAGCTGAAAAAAGTTCAGCATGCATCAAACCTCTATTACACCGAGCCGTGTGTCCGTCTTGCAGAAGTCCTTTGCAAACGTACCGGTATGAAAAAAGTCTTCTTCGGAAACTCAGGGGCGGAAGCAAACGAGTGTGCTATTAAGACTGCACGAAAGTATGCCGCAGAACACAAAGACCCGTCGTACTATACAATCATCACGCTCAAAAACAGTTTCCATGGAAGAACTATTACAACACTTGCTGCAACCGGACAGGATGTGTTCCACCAGAGTTTCACCCCGCTTACTGAAGGGTTCGTCTATGCTGAAGCAAACGACCTTGATTCCGTAAAGAAACTTGTTTCCGAAAACAAAGTAGCAGGTATAATGGTCGAGTGTGTTCAGGGCGAAGGAGGAGTTCACGTACTTGAAGATTCCTTTGTCAAAGGCATTGCAGAAATCTGCAAAGCAGAAGACATTATCTTCATTGTTGATGAAGTGCAGACCGGAAACGGAAGATGCGGTGCTTTGTATGCCTACATGAACTACGGTGTTATGCCCGATATTGTAACAACCGCAAAAGGTCTCGGCGGGGGTTTACCGATTGGTGCATGCCTCTTCGGCGAAAAAACCGAATTTGTCCTTCGTGCCGGAGATCACGGCTCAACCTTTGGCGGAAACCCCGCAGCTGCTGCCGGAGCGCTTTCTGTTATCAACCGCATTGATGATGCTCTTCTTTCTGAAGTCAGAGAAAAGGGACAGTACATCATCGATGAACTCACCGGCGCAAAAGGTGTTGAGTCAGTATCAGGTGTCGGATTAATCATCGGGGTAAAACCCGCACGCCCGCTTGCTGATGTTATTAATGACTGCTTTGCCGCAGGATTAATCTGTCTTACTGCAAAGGACAAAGTGCGGCTTCTTCCGGCATTAAATATCCCATTCGACACCCTGAAAAAAGCTGTTGCTATCTTAAAAGAGATTCTCGGACGTGATACTGTATGAACCTTAAAGGACGAAGCTTCTTAAAAATTCTTGACTTCACACCTGAAGAAATCTCCTATCTTCTTGAGTTTGCCGCAGAACTGAAGGCGGAAAAGAA
>JAKSTU010000125.1 GCA_024402435.1 Treponemataceae bacterium | reverse complement strand
CTATGAAAAAGGATATGCTCTTGGAATGAGTATCAGTAATGCAGCAAATGAAAACACGCAAAGCTGAAGAAATCAGAAACGAACTTGAATCCCTCGCCGAAGAAAAGTACCGGAAGTTTTCTTCCGGATTACTTCCCGGCTCGGGTAATCTTTTAGGCGTGCGGATTCCAAGTTTACGCGAAATCGCAAAACGGGAAGCAAAAGCAGGATGGCATGAGTATCTCGCGGGCGCATCAGATGACTCCTTTGAAGAGATTATGCTTCAGGGATTAGTCATTGGATATGCAAAAGCAGCGCCGGAAGAACTCTGTCGGGCGCTTGATTGTTTTGTTCCGAAGATTGACAACTGGTCTGTCTGTGACTCAACTGCTATGACCATTTCCGCGGCAAAAAAATATCCGGAAATTTTTTTTGCGTATGCGAAAAAATGTATGGCGGAGGAAACTGAATTTTCAATGCGGTTTGGTATTGTTCTTCTGCTTGCGCATTTTATCAATGATGAATATTACACAGAAGTCCTTGCACTTTTGAACCGGCATGAATTTCCCGGATACTATGCAAAAATGGCTGCAGCGTGGGCGGTTTCTGTTGCGTATGTAAAGTATCCTGTGGAAACCGAACTCTGGATGAAAGACTGTCTTTTAGATGATGAGACGTTTAACAAAGCAGTTCAGAAGATAAAAGAGTCATACCGTGTATCAAAGGATGCAAAAAAACGTGTTGAGATGATGAAGCGTTAATCCTTCATCCGCTGGTCATACACACGAAGCGCCCGGACAAAATCGACATAGCGGAACTCAGGCCATGTAGGTACACAGAAGCACACCGCCGCCTCGTTTCCGTTTGCAAGCCATGGCAAAAAGTTCGAGGTGCGTTTGTCGTTTGCCGTTCGTAAAATCAAATCAACCGGCGGCATATCGTGCAGCGGATACATAGTATTTGTAATCATATCCGGCGTGATATCAGAAGGTGAAATAACACCGTCGCGGCATTTCTGTAAGATTGCACGGGTAGTTTCTACAATCTCATTTCGTCCGCCGTATGCAAGTGCGAAATGCACATAATATCTGCTGTAGTTCTTCGTTGCTTTCTCGACTTTTTCAATGACTTC
>JAKSTU010000124.1 GCA_024402435.1 Treponemataceae bacterium | reverse complement strand
TACGAAGTAACAGGAATGAGCTGTGCGGCCTGCGTGGCACGTGTTGAAAAAGCTGTTTCAAAAGTTCCGGGCGTTACAAACTGTTCTGTAAATCTTCTTACAAACTCCATGGTTCTGGAAGGAACCGCTTCGGAAAGGGAAATCATTTCTGCAGTTGAAAAAGCAGGCTACGGTGCAAAAAATAAAAACGCCGGAAAATCAGCTGAGAAAAAATCAGACCAGGATGATTTTTTGAAAGACAAAGAAACACCGGTTCTGAAAAAAAGACTTTTCACCTCCCTGGGGTTCCTTGCAGTTCTCATGTATATTTCCATGGGACACATGATGTGGAACTGGCCTCTTCCTGCATTTATGAATAACAACCACGTGATGATGGGCTTAAGCCAGCTGCTTCTTGCGGCAATCATCATGGTTATAAACCAGAAGTTTTTTGTAAGCGGATTCAAGTCCCTTTTTCATGGAAGTCCCAACATGGACACTTTAGTTGCCCTGGGTTCTTCCGCTTCTTTTATTTACAGCACAATCATTCTTTTTTTGATGACGCATTTCCAGAATCTTGGTGAAAGCGAAAAAGTCATGGAGCTGATGCACGAGTTCTATTTTGAATCGGCCGCCATGATTCTGACACTTATCACTGTTGGAAAAATGCTCGAAGCAAAATCAAAAGGCAAAACAACAAACGCTTTGAAGTCTCTTATGAAACTTGCACCACAGACCGCTACATTAATGCGTGACGGAAAAGAAGTGGAAGTTCCGGTTGAAGACGTTCAGGCGGGCGATATTTTTACAGTAAGGCCTGGAGAAAACATTGCTGTTGATGGAATCGTTGTTGAAGGAACAAGCGCTGTAAACGAAGCAAGCCTTACAGGTGAAAGTATTCCTTCCGAAAAAACAGAAGGAAGCAAAGTTTCAAGCGGAACTTTCAACACATCAGGATTTTTGAAATGCCGTGCCACAGCCGTTGGAAGCGAAACAACTCTTTCAAAAATCATCCAGATGGTTTCTGAATCTGCCGCAACAAAAGCACCTATCGCAAAAATTGCAGACAAAGTTTCGGGCATTTTTGTTCCAGTCGTAATCTGTATCGCCGTAGTCACAATTGCAGTGTGGCTTCTTCTTGGAAAAGAAATAGGATTTGCTCTTGCCCGCGGAATAAGCGTCCTTGTTATCAGCTGCCCTTG
>JAKSTU010000123.1 GCA_024402435.1 Treponemataceae bacterium | reverse complement strand
GTTTCAGCTGCCTTCTTTGCTTTTCCTGAAACAAAACCAATCCAGACAGTGAAGAAGACTGCAAGAATGGTTACAAAGACTGCATAGCCAAGCATTGCAGGGATAGTGCTCTGCTCACCGAAAATGGTTGTGAAAATCTCCTGAATTGCTGTGTTCCAGGCAAGTGCAGCTACAAGACCAAAAGCAGCAGTAATTAATGCTGCAAGTTTTTCAATAATGTCGACAGATAATGCCATATTAATACATTAGATAGAAGTAGTATTTAGGATTTCACTGTGCAGAGTCCGTTTTCTTCTATGATGATGCCAAGTCTGATACCCATATCAACCGCTTTTTCAGAACGTTCTTTAACCTGCGCCGTCGCTTTGAAACCGAGAGATGCCGCGGTAAACTTTGCAAGTTCTGCCTTAGGTGTTGCATACTGGCGCATCAGAATAATCTGTGCTGCAAGAAGCAGTTCTGATAAAGAAACATCAGCAATAGACCACTTATCTCCGCGAACGCGCGGAATAAGTTTGCCGTCGGGAATCGAAACAAACCCTTCATCATCACGTTCAAGCTGCCCGTCATCAGTAATTTCTGCAATGCAGGATGAAATTCTATTCTTTACTGATGCAGTCATCCGTGAAACATTTCCTAACTCTTTAATGCGTGCATACAGCATATTTTCTGAAACCGGACCTTCAACTGCGACAATCTCTACAACCGCCGTCTTTAAGGCAAGGTCCTGTACTGAAGCGAACTCGTGATACTTCTGCAGGATGCACTGTTTTGCAGAAACATACTGCGGGAAACCAATCTCAGCCGGCAGGTTTCTCCATGCTCTTGGCTCTTTAGCAGAGGTATTTTCTTTTTCCGGCGGATTTGTTACAGAAAGAATTGCCATCTGCTGAACTGCTGCTTCCGCAGCAGATTTTGCTTTGGCTGCTTTTCTTTCTTCATCCGGTTTTCTCTCAGGTTTTTTGCGCGGAGTTTTCTTAACCGGTTCTATCTCTTTTTCAGCCGGAGTTTCAGGTTCTTCCTCTTCAAAAATATCCTCATCCGAGATTACCCCGGAGGGGGCTGCAGGTTTCTTTGTTTCAGATACTTTCGGGATTTCCTCTTTTGGAGTCGGCGTTTTTTTCTTCACTGATATTGGCTTTTTCGCGTCTTCGAGTTTCTGCAGCAGTTTTTGTTCACACTCTTTCGGCGCACAGAACCACTCAGGCGCCCAGATTCTGATAAGATTCCAGCCAAGCCCTTCTA
>JAKSTU010000122.1 GCA_024402435.1 Treponemataceae bacterium | reverse complement strand
CCTTTTTCGGAAAAACCTATACCATACGCCGCAGCGTGGGCCCGACAGTACGCGCGTCTTTTTCAGGTGATGAACTGCTTTTATCCGTCCCGGAAGATTTTTCAGAAGCTGAAGCAGAAAATGCCTGCAGAACTGCGGTTATTTTTCTCTTCAGAAGAGAAGGCACTGCAGTGTTAAAACCGTTCACTGAAAAATATGCAAAACTCTGCGGAGTTGCTGTGCCGCCGCTGCGGGTACGTGTTCAGGAGAGAAAATGGGGCTGCTGTACGCCGAAAAACGGGATTATCATCAATGTCAAGATGATGCTTGCACCGCAGTTTGCAGCAGAATACTTAATTGTCCATGAGGTAGCTCACCTGAAATACAGAAATCATCAGGCAGAGTTCTGGGCGGAGGTGAAACGGCTGATGCCTGAGTATGAAAAGGCGGAAGAGATGCTGAAAAAAGATGGATGGATGTGGGAGTTTTAACGATGGAAGCTGAGAGACCTGGAATAACAGCCGGACAAATTATGGCAATTGCGAAAAGCGGGTAACTATTCAGCCCTCCATACATCCTCTATTTTGACCTCCATACACCCTCTATTTTGTCGTTTAGTATAACTGTTCAGCCCCCTCTCTGAAAAGAAGGTTTGTAACTATTCACCCCTCTTTTCCTATGCCGACAATCGTTTTTTCTGAATCAGTTTCAGAATCTTTCCTGAGATGAAATAACAGAAAGCGATGATAATTACAGCCGCTATAAACAGCTGAACGAAATCAATCGGCACCATATTGAATGCCGGGAAAACCCAGAATCCAAGGGCACCTATAATTATCCACTGCAGACAGTAGAACACCGTAATACGGCGGCTGGTATTTTCTGCGAACCGATGCAGACGGGATGCCGGGGCGACTTTTCGTGTCAGGAAGAAAATTAAAGCCGTCCAGAAGAGGATAAATGACAAAGACCAGACGGCTGAAAGCAGAGTCTTATTGTAGATACAGGCATTATATGAAGTGAAGAATGTGACAACATCAATTCCGCAAAGAACCGACACTGCAGTAATAATTGCAAACGAAACGGCTCCAATCAGCATAACAATTCCGTAGAACTTATCTCTGTTTTCCGTTTTCCGAAGATACTGTGCAAACACATATCCTGCCGCCGGGAAAATAAGCCACTGCATGAACGGGAAGAATGAATATCCGCTTTCCTGAAAGACAAACCAGCCGACTAAATCAGTTGCAATGATGTTTCCGGGGAAAAGCAT
>JAKSTU010000121.1 GCA_024402435.1 Treponemataceae bacterium | reverse complement strand
CAGACAGCACCGTGACCGCAGCAGATGAGAAGACGTTTTCCCTTTTCACGAAGTTTTGTATCGAGTTCCTCAAACAAGCGGGTCAATTCACGACGTTCTGTCCGTGCGACGTCACTGTTTACATTAACCGACCCCATCATTGAATCTGCTATTGAGCAGTAGTCAGCGCGCTCTTTGGAAAGCGTTGAAAAATTGATGTAGGCGTCACTCGTAAAAAGCATCCCAAGGATGGGCTCAAAAAGCAGAAGTTGTCCTGCAATGTGTCCTCCAAGACTTTCCCATATTTCAAAATTCAGACCGGCAAAAGAAACATGACCAATTACCGGAAAAAGACCGCGGAAACCTAACGGTTTCGTTTCGGTCTCAATGACTGACTGCGGGATTAACATGCGGGATATCGTGTTAATTGAGGCGGTATAGAACTTTTCCAAGAGTTCCTTTCCGTTATGTGCTGCGGCATAACAGCGTGTCCCTGAGTCAAGAAGGGCTTTTGTGACCGGATGCATTAAAGGTCTCACCGGGAAAAATCCGGATGCCCCGCAGTGATCTGCATCACCGTGAGTACATATGAGAGACTTCACATCCGAGAAGCTTCCTAAGCCCAGTCTTCGAAGCATATTTTCACAGTCGCGGGCAAAACAGCCGTATCCGGTATCGACAACCAGTTTTCCCTCAGGCGTGTAAAACACATTCAGATTTCCTCCGCCCGGCAGCTGAAAGGAATAAAACATGATATTTTCTGCAACCGGAAATTTCTGATAATCAGCAGTAAAGTTTTTTCCGCAGTGTGAAAACAGATAATCACCAATCTCTTTAACGAGGGATAAATAGCGGTGCGGAGTAATTCCTTCTTTCTCCCTGATGCTGATTGCTTCTTCTCCTTCGGAGAAATATGATTCCTTTTCAGATTCGGATAAGGACGAGAGATATTCTGAAACTGCAGCCCTGAACTTCTGTGAAAAATACCCGGCCATTTGTGTAAAATAGTATTTGATGTAATTCCTTATCTATGCGGCGGTTTATCTGCGGTCTGCAACCATCTCGAGCAAATCCTCGCCGTCTTCCATATCCTTCAGCCGTTTATCGCCGATTATAACCGTTTTTCCGATTTTCTTTTCCTTTCCGTAATCGGTTACCACACAAAGCGAATGCGTTCCTGAAATCTGCGAAAGGTTGCTTACAAACTCTGCACGTTCAACGGTTTTTTGCGGCGAGCCGTAACAGGTGAGAATTGTTTCATTCTCATAGACGGATACTGCATGGAACGG
>JAKSTU010000120.1 GCA_024402435.1 Treponemataceae bacterium | reverse complement strand
TTTCCGCACCGAACTCCTTTACTGCCATCTTTCCAATCTGAATGAACAGGTCAGACTCCATCTCTTTTAACTCATCTTTTTCTGCATCGCCCGACTCTGCTGCAGACTTTGGAAAGTTTTTATTAATCATCTTTTTTACATCTGCAGCCTCATCCATGACCACAGATTTGAACTCATCGAATAATCCCATGATACCCTATATTATACTCCTGTATGACTTATTTCTTTGCCGCTTTCATGGCTTTTAATTTTTCACGAATCTCAGCAAGATTTTTCTCACTCTCTGCGGTAATCTGATTCGCATCAGCAATATCTCCCTGAATCGGACTTGTTCCCTCTCCGGTGTACACATCTGATGCGATGTTTTTCAGTGCGTTTATGTCAGACTTGGTATTGGCAAAATTTTTCGTAAGTTCAGAGCGCGTATTTGCAGACCACTGTTCAACATAATCAGAACTGTTTCCGGTAACACCGTCGCCGAGATCACCAAAACCTTCCATATGAGCCGCATAATTATCACGCACGATATCTGTTGCAGAATCTGCAACATACTCAATACCTTTTTTCACCGCGTAATTTTCTGCGCCTGATTTTGCACCGTCAAGAACCGCCGTTCCAACATCCTTTCCATTCCGGAATGCATCAGCCGCCGCTTTTGCAGCATCGCCTCCAACAGATGCTGCAGCGCCTTTCCATCCTGAATCATAATGATTCTGTAAAACACCAACGCCGCCTTCTACAATGCCCTGACCTAATGCCTCGGTGTAGGAAACATCCTTGTGACTAGCGCCTTCCATTTTCTTTCCATAATGATTTTCAGCATGTGCTTCAGAAAGCCGTGTGCCGACAGCTTTTGTTGCAGTGTATGTATCTTTGAGGGCTTTTCCGGCAGCGCCTGTCATATCTCCTAATACATCGACTGCGACATCAGAAACTTTTTCAACGCCTTCAGCGGTGTTCTGAGCCGCTGCAAGTTCTGTATCTCTTTGCATCCATCTATCTGCAGCGTTTGTATTTTCAATAGCTTTTTTAATCTGCTCTTTGCGGATTTCTTTGTCATTTGTTGTGCCGTATTTTTCATGGATTTCATCAACATAGGTCTGATGATTCAGGGCTGCAACTTTATCTTTGAGTATTTTGATGTTTTCTGCCGTATCTTCATTTTTCACAAATTTGGTATGCTGCTCGGATATGGCTTTCTTTGCTGTTTCGCTGTCTTTGCGTATCACATCAGCATTTTCGCTGCGTGATGCAATGCTGTCTTTGAGTTCTTCAAGGGTGTATTCTGCATCTGTCAGCGGATTTTTATAGACTCTTTT